>DATABV010000177.1:0-4614 GCA_036259395.1 Thermoleophilaceae bacterium
CTGCCCGTCGGCGACGTGATCGTGTCCGGCGAGGGCTCCCGCGACGAGCGGCTGATCGCCGACGTCGCCGCGCAGCTCGGGCTCCCCGTCGCGCCCGCGGCGCCGCTCGGCTCGCTCGACGCCTCGACTGTCGACGGCGACCACGACCCGCACCGCTACACCGTCGCCGCCGGCCTGGCGCTCGGAGCTGCCGCATGAGGCCCGTAAACCTGCTGCCGGAGTCCCAGCGCCGTCGCGCGCCGGCGGGCGACGGCAAGAGCGCCTACGCCGTCCTCGGCGTCCTGGCCGTGCTGCTTGCGATGACGGCGGCCTACGTGACGACCGCCAATCAGGCGACCGAGCGCGCCGCCGCAGCCGCCGAGGCCGCCGCCGAGGCGGAGCGGCTCGAGGCCCAGATCGCGAGCCTCGGGGCGTTCGGCAACTTCGCCCAGATCAAGGAGATGCGCATCGCGTCCGTCCGTCAGCTCGCCGCCCAGCGCTTCGACTGGGAGCGCCTGATGCTCGAGCTCGCTCGGGTACTGCCGGACGATGGCTGGCTGAAGACGGCGTCGGCGTCGACGAGCGGCGAGAGCGACGACACCGGCACCGCGAGCGCATCGGTCGGAGGCGTTCCGACGGCCACGCTCGAGGGCTGCCTGCGGTACCAATCCGACGTCGCCGATCTGATGCTGCGTCTGCGTCGCCTGCACCGCGCCGAGGACGTCTCGCTGACGGAGTCGGCGCGCGAGGACGCTCAGGAGGCCCCGTCGGTCGACGGCTGCGGTCGCTACTACCGCTTCGAGATCGCGGTGACCTTCGCGCCGACCGTCGTCGACGAGTCTCCCGACGGCCAGCCGCGCGTGCCGGCATCGCTCGGAGGTGGCTCATGAGCCTCACCGACCGCGACCGCAAGATCATGCTGGTGCTCGTTCCCGTCCTGATCCTGGCGCCTTTCTGGTTCCTTCTGCTGTCGCCGAAGCGCGAGCAGGCCGCGACCGCCGGACAGGAGCTCGCGGCCCAGGAGCAGCGCCGCGACGACGCCCGAATTCGCGCCGCCAGCCTGACCACGGCGCGGACCAGCTTCGCCGCCGACTATGCCGAGCTGGTGCGGATCGGCAAGGCGGTGCCGACCGCCGTCGACATGCCGACCGTCCTCGTCCAGCTCGAGCAGGCGGCGCGCGGCACCGACATCGAGTTCACCCGCATCACCGCCGCGGAGCGCGAGGCGGCGGTAGTGCCCGCCGCGACGGACGACGCAGACCCCGTCGATCCGGGCGGCGAGCCGGCCCAGAGCGGCCCCGGCGCGGCCGGAGAGGCCGCGGGCGAGACCGCCGCCGCGGCCGACCAGTCGGCGGCGGCAGCCGAGCAGCCGGGGCTCGACGAGACCGACACGCAGACATCGCAGCCAGCCAACGACGGCGCGCTTCCGGTCGGCGGCGGGACCGCGCCAACCTCGTCCGCGAGTGCGACGGGGACGGCCGTGCCCGGCCTCGACACCGTCGGCCTGGAGCTCGAGTTCACCGGCAACTTCCTCGACCTCTCCGAGTTCTTTCACCGCATCAAGCGCTACGTCGAGCTCGACGGCGAGAAGCTCGCCGTCCGTGGCCGCCTGCTCACCGTCGATGGGGTCGAGTTCAGCAGCGAGCCCGACATCTTCCCGAAGATCCGAGCGACGGTGACCGCGACGGCATACCTGGCTCCGGCGGTCGAGGGCGCGACGGCTGGCGCCACGCCCGGTGGGCCCGGCCCCGTCTCCGCGTCGACCGGGGCCTCCGCCCCGCCGCTGGCCGCGTCGACCCCGATGACTGGTCCCTGAAATGAACGAGCTGATCCAAGACACCTGGCACGACCTACGCGCGAAGCGGCTCTGGCCGGTCGCGCTCGCGCTGGCGCTCGCGATCGTCGCGATACCGGTGCTGTTGACGAAGTCGGCCGCCCAGCCGCCCGCCAACGCGCCGGTCGTCACCGAGACCGACGGCGACGCCGAGCAGCAGATCGCGCTGCGACTCGACGGCGAGGCCGCCGGCTCGACCGGCACCGGCTCCGCGCTCGACAAGTTCGCGGAGGGCGATCCGTTCACGCCGCCGGCCGCCGTGGTCGAGCGCGACGCGGGCAGCGCGACCGCCACGGCCAGCGTCGGCGGACCGACGGCGGACCGTCCGACGGACGGCGATGGCGCCACGGGCGGCGGTGGTCGCACGGACAGCGGTGGTGGTGGCGGCCCCAACGTCGGATCGCCGCCAGCCGCGGCGCCGAGTCCGCCCGCCGACGTCGACCCGCCGCGCACGCGAACCGAGACGACGGAGTACGAGTACGTCGCCGACGTCACGTTCTGGCAGGGGGAGCGCCGCCGCACGATGCGCGGCCTGCGCAAGCTCGACATGCTGCCGAGCCAGCGGGCCCCCGTGTTGATCTTCATGGGAACCGCGGGCGACGGTGGCAACGCCGTCCTCCTAGTCGACTCGACGTTGAAGGCGGCTGGCGAGGGGCGCTGCGTCCCAGAGCCGTCCAACTGCGTCTACGTCCACCTCGGACCCGGCTCCGAGCATGCCTTCACGACCGCGGAGGGCGAGTCCTACCGCCTGCGCGTCGACGAGATCCGGCGCGTCGAGGTGAGGCCGTCGACGTCGCGCAAGCGGATTCGGCCCTCGGCGCGCACGTCGACTGGCGACGGCGCAGCGGTACGGCGCTTCGAGCTGCCGTCGCTCGTCGACCTCGTCGCGGTCAGCGAGACCGAGACCGTCCATGCGCCAGCGCCGGCGGCGGAGATGCGCTCAAGGGTTTCGGCGGGCGGTCGATAGGGATGTCGATGCGCTTCTCCAAGGCCGCTCTCCTCGCCGCCATCGCGGCGGCGGTGGCCCTTGCGCCAGCCACGCCCTCAACCGCGGACGCGAAGCCGAGCAAGCGCTCGAAGGCTGCCAAGCCGAAGATCACGCGCGTCACGCCGATGCGGATCGAGGTCGGCGAGACGCTGGTCATCCGCGGCACGCGCTTCAAGGCCAAGAAGCGCCGCAACACGATCATCTTCAGAGGAGCCGACGGCCGCACCGCCTTCGCCAAGCCGCGCCGCGCCAGCCGCCGCAGGCTCGTGGTCAAGGTGCCAGGCAGCGTCGCCCGGCTGCTCGCGGTCCACGACGGCCTCCAGCGCCCGACTCGGCTCAAGCTGCGCGTCCTGGCCGGCAGGTTCAGCGCGTTCACGCCACGCCGCCTCTCGCCGGTGGTGCTCGGGGTCGGCAGTGGGCCCGGTGGCGAGGGCGGCTCAGGCGGCCGAGGCGCTCCGACGGACGGGACGCATCCCCTCGCAACTTGTGACAGCGACGCCGATCACGACGACGATCTGCTCTCCAACGCCGACGAGCTTCGCGACAAGACCGACCCGTGCCTGGCCGATACCGATGGCGACGGGATGACTGACGGCTGGGAGTACCTCGCGGCGAAGGACCTCAACATCAAGGCCGTCCCGTACCCGGGGAACCGTCCCTACCCCAATCCACTCGATCCGTCCGATCGGGACACCGACTTCGACGGCGACTTCCTGCCAGCCGGCATCGAGTACCGGCTCTGGCGCTACACGGGCAGCAGCTTCGATGCCGGTCTGGTCGGCGGCCATGTCGCCGGGTCACCGCTCGGCTACAGCGACGGGACCCAGGCGAGCCGTCCGGCCGAGGAGCCGTCGCCACCCGCCTTCCGCTCCCCCTCGTATGGGATTCCGTTTGCGCCGCCGGCCTATCCGGCCCGCCACGTGATGGACCATCCCGGTCCCTTCCACGCGGCGAACTGGACCGACGACGAGCGCGATGCCGACTCGGATGGGGTGAACAACTACGTCGAGACCGCCGGGCCCGGGCACTTCTCCTGGTGGGTCTCCTACCTCGAGGAGGCCTCGATCGAGCCGTGGCCGGACGTCTACTTCGGAAGCTTCACGCAGCGTCCGTTCGTCGACCTCGCTCCCGACGACCCCGACGTCGATGGCGACACGCTGCTCGACGGCGAGGACGACCAGGACAACGACGACGTGCTCAACTTCGATGAGATGTACGAGCCCGGTGCGGTCTACGGGCCCGACTCGCGCCAGAAGAACGCGTTCAACCCGTGCGCGCCAGACGGCGAGTCGCGGACCTGCCCGATCTACCGGCCCTTCTGAGTAGGACCGTGGGCTCGCGCCCCCGGACCCCCGCGGCGCCTGGCCGGTTGGGCTAGGGCTCGCGCCCCCGGACCTTCAGGGCGCGTGGCCGGTTAGGGTGTCTGGCCGCATGTCGATCCGCTTCACCACCGCCGGCGAGTCCCATGGGCCGGGGCTGACAGCCGTCGTGGAGGGGCTTCCGGCGGGCGTCGAGGTCCGTCCTGAGGACATCGACACCGACCTCGCGCGGCGTCAGCTCGGACACGGCCGCGGCGGTCGGATGAAGATCGAGAAGGATCGCGCCGAGGTGACGTCGGGCATCCGCCACGGCCGGACGCTCGGCAGCCCGGTCTCGCTGCGGATCGCCAACCGCGACTACGCGAACTGGGAAGAGCGGATGAACCCGTGGCCGGTCGAGGGCGAGGTCGCCGAGGTCCACCTCCCGCGGCCCGGTCACGCCGACCTTCCCGGCGTCCAGAAGTACGGCTTCAGCGACGTCCGCAACGTGCTCG
>DATABV010000178.1:0-8888 GCA_036259395.1 Thermoleophilaceae bacterium
GCCTACGCCGCCGACGTCGAGGACGGCGGCGGCTCGATCGCGCTCGGCTGCGCCGTCGAGCGGATCGACAGCAGCGCACACGAGGCGGTCGTCCGCCACGCCCGCGGCACGACCGTCGCGCGCCACGCGATCGCCTGCGCCGGCGCCTGGGCCGGCCACCTCGCCCCATCGGACCAGCGCACCCGCTTCGTCCACTTCCGCGGCGCCTACAAGCAGCTGACCGCGCAGCGCGCCGGGCTCGTCAACGGCCTCGTCTACCCGGTGCCGGATCCGGCGCTGCCGTTCCTCGGCATGCACTTCACGCGCACCGTCGACGACCGCATGATCCTCGGCCCGACGGCGCTCGCCGTCGGCGCGCCCGACGCCTACCGGATCGCCCGCATCGCTCCGCGCGACGCCGGCCGGGCGCTCGCCTGGCCTGGCACCTGGCGGATGGCGCGCCGCTGGTGGCGCACCGCGCTGCGCGAGGTCTCGACGGCGGTCAGCAACCGCGCCTTCCTCGCCGACGCGCGCCGCTACGTGCCCGCGCTCGAGCGCGGCGACCTCGTCCCCGCCGGCGCCGGAGTCCGCGCGCAGCCGGTGGCGCGCGACGGGTCGCTGGTCGACGACTTCCTGCTCTCGGTCCAGGGGCGCGTGCTGCACGTCGCGAGCGCGCCGTCCCCGGCTGCGACCTCGTCGCTGCCGCTGGGCCGTCTGATCGTCGAGCGCGCCCATGACGCGCTCGGTCTCGGCGACCACCGGTCGCGTACGCAACCACCACCACCCAAGGAGGCTGAGCGGACATGAGCTCACTTCGCGTCGCGGTCGACGTAGGCGGGACGTTCACCGACATCTGCATCCTCGACGAGACGGGGGGCTCGGCCCTGCGCGTCGCCAAGGTCCCGACGACCGCCGATCCGATCGAGGGCGTGCTCGAGGGCGTCCGCCACGCCGGCGTCCCGTTCGGCGACGTCGTCCTGTTCTCGCACGGCACGACCGTCGCGACCAACGCGCTGATCACGCGCCGCCTCCCGCCGGCCGCGATGGTCACCACCAAGGGCTTCCGCGACGTGATCGAGATCCGCCGCGGCAACCGCGACGACCTCTGGGACGCCTACAAGGACATCGCGCCGCCGCACATCCGCCGCCGCGACCGGCTCGAGGTCAGCGAGCGGATCGACTATGCCGGCGAGGTCGTCGAGCCGCTCGACGAGGACGAGGCCCGCCACGTCGCGCGCGTGCTGCGCAAGCGGGAGGTGGCCGCGGTCGCCGTCTGCCTGATCAACGCGCACGCGAACCCCGAGCACGAGCAGCGGCTGGCGGAGATCCTCGCGGAGGAGCTGCCCGGCGTCTGGATCTCGACGTCGAGCGACGTGCTGCCCGAGCTGTTCGAGCACGAGCGCTTCTCGACGACCGTCTCGAACGCCGTCCTGTCGCCGCTGGTCAGCAACTACGTGTCACGGCTCGACGCCGGGCTGCGCGAAGGCGGCTACAAGGGCGACCTCGTGCTGCTGCACTCCGGCGGCGGCGTGATGACCGCCCAGACCTCGGAGCGCTACGCCGCGCGGCTGGCCGCGTCCGGCCTCGCCGCGGGCGCGATCGCCAGCCGCCACATCGCGACGATGTGCGGCTTCGACAACGCGATCGGCATCGACATGGGCGGGACCAGCACCGACATCTCGCTGGTCTACGACGGCGAGGCGCGCGTCACCAAGGAGTGGTTCGTCGAGTTCGGCTACCCGATCCTCTTTCCGAGCATCGAGGTGCTGACGATCGGCGCCGGCGGGGGCTCGCTGGCCTGGATCGACGAGGCGGGCTCGCTGCACAGCGGGCCGCAGTCGGCCGGCGCGATCCCGGGGCCGGCTGCCTACGGGCGCGGCGGCGAGGAGCCGACGACGACCGACGCCAACCTCGTCCTCGGCCGGCTCGGCGGCGAGCTGATCGGCGGCGAGATGACGCTCGACCGCAAGCTCGCGAGCGAGGCGCTGCGCACCAAGGTGGCCGAGCCGCTCGGGCTCGATGTCGACGACGCGGCGCGTGCTGTGACGCGCGTCGCAAACGCGAACATGGCCGACGCGCTGCGCCTGATCTCGATCCGGCGCGGTTACGACCCGCGCGAGTTCTGCCTCGTCGTCTTCGGCGGCGCAGGACCGCTGCACGGCGTCGAGCTGGCGCGCGAGCTGTCGATCCCGACCGTCCTGGTGCCGCTCGACCCGGGGATCACCTCGGCCTTCGGCTGCCTGCTGGTCGACGTCCGCCACGACCTGACGCAGATGTACCTGACCGACGCCGGCAGCGCCGACCCCGAGGATGTCGAGGCGAGCTTCCAGGCGCTCGAGGAGCAGGGCCGCGAGCAGCTCGACACCGAGGGCGTCCCGCGCGAGCAGCAGGAGCTCGTGCGCACGATCGACATGCGCTACCGCGGCCAGTGGCGCTCGCTCAGCGTCGCGGTCGGCCGCCCGCTGCGCTCGCTCGATGACGCGATCGCGACCTTCCACGCCGAGCACGAGCGGGAGTACAACTTCCGCCGCGACGACACGCCGGTCGAGATCTACCGGCTCGGCATCGGGGCGATCGGCATCACGCCGAAGCCCGATCTGCCGCGCCACGAGCTCAGCGACGCGCCGGTCGAGCCGGTCGAGCGCCGCATGGTCACTTTCGACGGCGTCGAGGAGCCGCGCGAGGCGGCCGTCTACCTGCGCTCGGACCTGCACGCCGGGGCGCACGTCGAGGGGCCGGCGATCGTCGAGCAGCTCGACTCGACGATCGTGATCCCGCCCGACGTGACGGCCGAGGTCGACGAGTGGCTGAACCTGCGGATCGCGGTCGGATGAGCCCTCGTAGCGGGCACCAAGCGGCGGTCCCGATTCAGGAGATCGACCAATGTCGCCCGCATCGGGGCGCTGGAAGCCTGATCCCATGAAGCAGCAGGAGACGCGCTTCTGGCACCCCTTCGCCAACATGGCGGAGGTCGCCGGCCACGAGTTCACCGTGACCCGTGCCAAGGGCGTCCACCTTTGGGACGACGCCGGCCGTCGCCACCTCGACGCGTCGGCGAGCCTCTGGTGCGCGAACGTCGGCCACGGCCGGCCGGAGATCGCGGCCGCCGTCCACGCGCAGCTGCTCGAGCTCGACGCCTACATGACGTTCGGGGACTACACGAACCCCCAGGCCGAGGAGCTCTGTCGCCGGCTCGCCGAGCTGGCGCCCGTCCCCGGCGCGCGCGTCTTCCTCGGCAGCGGCGGCGGCGACGCGATCGAGATGGCGGCCAAGCTGGCCCGCCAGTACTGGGCGCTCGAAGGGATGCCGCGGCGCCAGCACGTGCTCGGGCGCGTCGGCGGCTACCACGGCACGCACGGCTTCGGCACGAGCATCGGCGGGATCGAGGCGAACCGGGCCGCGTTCGGCCCGTTGGTGGCGGCGACCGGCCAGGTCGACCGCGACGACCTGGGCGCGCTCGAACGGCGGATCCTCGAGCTCGGCCCCGACTCGGTCGCCGCCTTCGTCTGCGAGCCGGTGCTCGGCGCCGGCGGCGTGCGCCTGCCAGAGCCCGGCTACATCGAGGGCGCCGCGGCGCTCTGCGCGGAGTACGGCGTGCTGTTCGTCGTCGACTCTGTGATCTGCGCCTTCGGCCGGCTCGGCACGTGGTTCGGGATCGAGCGCTGGGACGGCGTCGAGCCCGACATGATCACCTTCGCCAAGGGCGTCAGCAACGGCGCGCTGCCGCTCGGCGGCACGATTGTCTCCGAGCGCGTGGCCGAGCCCTTCTGGGAGGGCGAGGGCTCGATGTTCCGCCACGGCCAGACCTACTCCGGGCACTCGGCCTGCTGCGTCGCCGCGCTGGCGAACATCGAGGTGCTCGAGCAGGAGAACTTGATCCCGCGCGGCCAGGAGCTCGAGGGCGACCTCCACGACGCCCTGCGCCCGCTTGCCGACCACCCGCTGATCGCGGAGGTCCGCGCCGGGCTCGGGCTGCTCGCGGCCGTCGAGCTCGACGCCGGCGCGCTGGCGCGCGAGCCGGGGCTCGCGCTGCGGTTGCAGCGGGCGGTCCGCGAGCGGTGCGTGCTGGTGCGCCCGCTGCCGACGGCGCTGGCGATCAGCCCGCCGCTGACGATCGAGCGGGAGCAGCTTCAGGAGATCGCGGACGCGATCGACGACGCGGTGCGCGAGGTCGCGCACGACATTCCGGCGCGCTCGGTGACCGGATGAACGAGATCGGCTGCGGCCGAGAGAAGGAGGAGCGGATGAACAGCTGGAGAGGTCTCATAGCCCTCTTGGGCGCACTCGTCGTTGCCCTGGCGCTCGGCGCCTGCGGCAGCGACTCGGACGACTCCGGTGGCGGTGGCGGCGCGAACGGCGGGGGCAGCGACGAGCCGATCGTGATCGGCATGGCGATCGCCAACAGCGGGCCGATCGCCCCGTACGACGTCGAGGCCGGCGAGGCCGCGCGGCTGCGTGCGAAGCAGATCAACGCCGACGGCGGCGTCAACGGCCGGCCGCTGAAGATGGTCGTCAAAGACACCCGCTCCGACAAGGCGACCGCGAGCAACGCGGCGACCGAGCTGATCGGGGAGGGCGCCGTCGCGATCATCGCGTCCTGCGACTTCGACTACGGCAGCCCGGCGGCGATCGCCGCCAACGCGGCCGAGGTCCCGGGCATCTCGATGTGCGCCTCGGACCCGCAGTTCGCCGACAAGAAGACGATCGGCGAGTACGCCTTCTCGATGGGCGTCGGCTCCGACGTCGAGGGCGCGTCGAACGCCGAGTGGGCGTTCAACGAGAAGGACTGGAAGTCGGTCTACATCCTCCAGGACGAGAGCATCGAGTACACCAAGGCGCTCGGCCGCTACTTCAAGGCGCGCTGGGAGCAGCTCGGCGGCGAGGTCGTCGGCGAGGACAGCTTCCCGGGCGGCGAGAACGTCAACGTGCGTGCCCAGGCGGCGCGGATCCGCTCCGAGGGCGGCGGCGCCGACTTCATCTACCTGCCCTCGTGGAACCCGGGTGCCGCGACGGCGATCCGCCAGCTGCGCGCGGCGGGCGTCGACACGCCGATCCTCGGGCCGGCGGCCGTCGACAGCTCGGCGCTCGAGAAGATCGCCGGGCCGGTCAGCGACGTGTTCTTCAGCCCCTACGCGTGCTACGTGTACTGCGCGGGGCAGGACGATCCGGGCCTGACCGAGTTCGCCGACGCGTTCGAGGCCGAGTACGGCAAGCAGCCGTCCTCGTCCTACGACCTGGCGGCGTACAACCTGGTCTCGGCGATCGCCACGGCGGCTGAGAACGCCGACGAGGTCACCGGGCCCGCGCTCAAGGACCAGCTCGAGCAGCTGCCCGAGATCGAGACGCCGACCGGCGAGCAGCAGTTCTTCTCGCCGACCTGCCACAAGCCGATCCAGCCGACGCTGGCCTACGTTGAGGTGGTCAGCGGCAAGCTGCGCTACGCCGGCAGCTACCAGGTGCAGGAGATCGCCGGAGTCGGCGACGGCAATCCCTGTGTGAGCGGGTGACCGAGGCGGTCTCAGCTCCTCCTGACGGCGCTGGGGGCCGCGGCGACGCCGCGGCCCCCACGCTCCGCGCGGCCGGCCTGGTGATGGATTTCCAGGGCGTGCGGGCGCTCGACGGCGTCGACCTCGAGCTGGCCGCCGGCGAGGTGCTGGGCCTGATCGGGCCGAACGGCTCGGGCAAGACGACCTGCCTCAACGTGCTCAGCGGCTTCATCGTCGCGACCGCCGGAAGGGTCGGGCTCGACGCGCAGGACGTCACCGCGTGGTCGCCCGCGCGGCGCGTCCGCGCTGGGCTGACCAGGACGTTCCAGGGGGCGCGGCTGTTCGGCGCCCTGACCGTGCGCGAGAACGTGGAGGTCGCCTTCTGCACCCAGCGGCTGAGGGGCCGTGAGGTCGAGCGGCGCACCGACGAGCTGCTGCTGCGGCTCGGGCTCGGCCAGTTCGCCGAGACGCTCGCGCGATCGCTGCCGGGCGGCGTCGAGCGCCGGCTCGGGATCGCGCGCGCGCTCGCGACCGAGCCGCAGTTCCTGCTGCTCGACGAGCCGGCCGCCGGGCTCAACGAGCAGGAGGGGGAGGAGCTCGTCGCGACGATCCGCGCGCTCGCCGCCGACCACGAATGCGGCGTGCTGCTGGTCGAGCACGACATGCGCGTGATCACGGCGGCCTGCGACCGGGTGCAGGTGCTCGACTCGGGCCGGCCGATCGCGCGCGGCACGCCGGCCGAGGTCCGCTCCGACCCGGCGGTCCTGGCGGCCTACTTCGGACAGCGGGAGGCCGATGCTCGAGATTCGTGACCTGACGGTGCGCTACGGGCGCATCGCCGCCGTCCAGGGCGCGTCGCTGCACGTCGGCGAGGGCGAGCTCGTCGGCCTCGTCGGCCCGAACGGCGCCGGCAAGTCGAGCACGCTGAAGGCCGTGGCGGGCCTCGTCGGCGCGGCCGACGGCGAGGTGCTTGTCGCCGGCGAGCCGGTCGGCTCGAGCCCGATCCGCGCCGGCATCGCCTACGTCCCCGAGAGCCGGCGGATCTTCGGCGGCCTGACCGTCGAGGAGAACCTGCGCCTCGGCGCGACGACGCGCGGGCGCTCCGATCGGTCGGCCGAGCTGCGGCGGATGTACGAGCGCTTCCCGCTGCTGGGGACGCGCCGCCGCTCCGGGGCGGGCGACCTCTCCGGCGGCCAGCAGCAGATCCTCGCGATCGCCCGCGCGCTGGTCGCTCGCCCGCGCCTGCTGCTGCTCGACGAGCCGACGCTCGGCCTGTCGCCGGCGATGATCGACGAGGTCTTCGGGATCGTCGCGAGCCTGCGCGAGGACGGGGTCACGGTCCTGCTCGTCGAGCAGAACACGCTGCGCACGCTCGCGCTCGCCGACCGCACCTACGTGATGCGCCCGCCCGGCCAGATCGTCTTCGAGGGCTCGCAGGCCGAGCTCGAACGCGACCCAACGGTCGAGCAGCGCTACCTGCAGCTGCTCTGAGGAGAGGAGGCCCCTTGCTCCAGGACATCGTCAACATCGTCAGCGGGGGGAGCCTCTACTGCCTGATCACGCTCGGCCTGGCGCTGCTCGTCGGGCTGATGCGGCTGATGAACTTCGCCTACGGCGAGCTGATCATGGTCGGCGGCTTCGCGATGTACCTGCTGCGCGACCAGCCGTTCGTCGTCTTCGTCGGCGGCACCGTGGTAGCGGTCGTTGCCGTCTCGCTGCTGACCGAACGGATCGCCTTCCGGCCGTTGCGCGGGGCGTCGCCGGTGACGCTGCTGGTCGCCTCGCTCGCCGTCAGCATCATGCTCCAGAACGGCGCGCGGATGACCGTCGGGCCGGAGTCGCGCGGCGTGCCGCCGTCGGACTGGCTGCAGCAGGGCGTCGCGATCGGCGGCGCCCAGGTCCCGCGCCTCGACCTCGTGACGATCGCGCTCGCCGCCGCGACGCTCGCCGCGCTGACCCTGCTGATGCGGCGCACCGAGCTCGGCATCCAGCTGCGCGCCGCGGCCGAGGACTTCGAGATGGCCGGTCTGCTCGGTGTGCGCGCCAACGCGGTGATCGCCTCGGCCTTCGCGATCACCGGCGTGCTCGCCGCGCTGGTGACGCTGATCCTGATCGAGGACCAGGGCGCCGTGACGGCGACGGTCGGCACCGGCCCGGTGCTGATCGCCTTCGTCGGGGTGGTGCTCGGCGGCATGCGCTCGCTCGTCGGCGCCACGCTCGGCGGCTTCCTGCTCGGCGCCGCCACCACCGCGCTCGACGTGATGTTGCCCAACGACCTGTCGCCGTTCCGCGACGCGTTCGTCTTCGCGGCGGTGATCGCGGTGCTGGCGTTCAGGCCCGAGGGGCTCGTTCCGGGCCGCGCGGAGCGACTCGCATGACCGGCCTGCCGCTGCGCGCCGTCCGCGCCGTCTGGGTGCCGGCGGTGCTGATCGCCGCGCTGCTGCTCGCCGTCGTGCTGGTCAGCGCGAACGGCGACCTGGTGCTCGAGCGCACAGCGACGCTGCTCGCGATCAACCTCGTGATCGCCGTCGCCTTCCACGTCTTCAGCGGCAACTCCGGCGTGCTGTCGTTCGGCCACCTCGCGTTCGTCGCACTCGGCGCCTACGTCTGCGCGCTGCTGACGATCCCCGCCAACCTCAAGGCGTCGCTGTTCCCCGACATGCCGAGCTTCCTGGTCTGGATCCTCGACGTCGAGATGGGGCTGGTGCCCGCGGCGCTGCTCGCCGGCGCCTGCGCGGCCGTGCTGGCGCTGGTCGTCGCGCCGACGCTGATGCGGCTGTCGGGGCTGCCCGCCGGCATCTCGACGCTCGCGCTGTTGGTGATCGTCTACACCGTCCTCCTGCACTGGGAGGAGGTCACGCGCGGCTCGAGCACGATGATCGGCGTGCCGCCCGACGTGAAGCTCGGCGGAGCGACCGCCGTCGCCTGCGCGGCGGTCGCGATCGCCTGGGCCTTCCAGCGCTCGCGCGCCGGGCTGCGCCTGCGCGCGTCGCGCGAGGACGAGGTCGCGGCGGCGGCACTCGGCGTCCGCGTCGCCGCCGACCGCACGCGCGCCTGGGTCCTGAGCGCCTTCCTGGCCGGCGTCGGCGGCGCCTTCTACTCGCACTTCATAACTACCTTCACGCCGAGCGAGTTCTACCTCGAGGCGACGTTCATGATCATCGCGATGATCGTCGTCGGCGGCCTCGGGTCGTTGACCGGCACCGTGCTCGGCGTCGTCCTGATCACCGTCCTCGACGACATCCTCGGACGGATGCAGGACGGCGGCCTCTTCGGCCTGTCGCTGCCCGCGGGCTCGGCCGCGCTCGGCGTGGCGATCCTGCTGCTGGCGATGCTGGTCAAGCGGCCGGACGGCCTGACCGGCGGCCGCGAGCTGCCGCTGCCGCGGGCGTGGCGCCGCGGCGCGCCGGCCGGCGCGGGTCA
>DATABV010000179.1:0-20946 GCA_036259395.1 Thermoleophilaceae bacterium
GGGGCACGCGCGGCGCGTCCCCGGCGACGGCATAGGCGGCAGCGGCGACACCGTTGCACTGCTGTCGCAGAAGTGCTGTATCCCCGGAGTCGGGTAGGTCTAGGTTGCCTGCATGGTGGAGTTCCTCGTCGCCATCGCAGGTCTCGCCGCCGCGAGCGCTCCTGTCACGTCGTTCGGCGAGGACGCGGCGACCGCGGTCGGTGCCGGTGCGTTCCTCGGCGGCTTCACCGCTGGTGTCATCGGGGTGCTCCTCGGCCGGAAGGAGACCTGGCGTGATCGCGCCGCGATCAACGGGAGCTACGTAGGCGGCGCCGCGATGGTCGTCGCTATGGCGGGCGAGAGGCTCATCGGATAGCGTATATGCAGATGAGCCTTAGAAACGGAAACATCGGACTGGCTGTAGCTGTTGCGATGATGGTGATTGGTGCGCTGATCGTTGGGAACGGCGCCAGCGACATGGAAATGCAGCTGATCTTTTGGCCGGCGTTCCTGACCGGAATCGCCGTGATGCTCATCCTGGAGGGGCGAGAGGAGCGCCGCCAGCGTCGCGACCGGTCACCTCGCGGGAGATGACTTTCTAGGAAAGCCGGCCGGCTCGCATCCGCGAGAAGGCGAGGCCAACGCCGCCTAGGCGACGGCCTCCTGCGGGCAGGCCGGCTCCGGCAGCGGGAAGAGCCGTAGGAAGCGGCGGGCGGCGCGCTTGTCACCGGTGACCTTGGCGTCGCCGGCGGCTACCGCGTCCGCCAGCTCGCGCTGGCGGTGGGAGAGGGCGAGCAGGGTGCAGGGGTTGGTGGCGATCACGACGTCGGGCGCGTCGGCCGGGCCGCGGCCGGCGTCGAGCCGCCCGTCGACCGGCTGGACGTGGAAGACGTGCTCGCCGAGGCGCAGCTCGACCACCGGCGCGAAGTCGCCCGCCAGCGACGGGTCGAACAGCGTCTGCAACGAGACGATGTGCGAGTCGAGGCTCATCTCCGAGCACTCGGACGTCAGCGGGGCGCGCGCCCCCCAGCGCCCGAGCGCGATCAGCACGCTCTCCAGCTCGCGACCCCACTCCGTCAGCTCGTAGACCTTCGACGCGGCCGGCGGCGGCAGCACCCGCCGCTCGACGATGCCGTTCTCCTCGAGCTCGCGCAGCCGTTGGGCGAGGACGTCGGCGCTCATGTGCGGCAGCCCCTCGCGCAGGTCGGTGAAGCGCTTGGGCCCGAGCAGCAGCTCGCGGACCACCATCAACGCCCAGCGCTCGCCGATCCGGTCGAGCGCTCGGGGGATGCCACAGGCCTCGCCGTAGCTGCGCTTGCCCATGCCCGTCAGTCTAGCCGTCGTTGGGAAATTCGTCCAGTTAGTTGGATTTTCCAACCAGATGGTCGGAAGATGTGCTAGAACACCGCCACCCGACGACGAAGGCAACCCGACACGAGAGGACCTGACGTGACCGCAGCAGCCGACACCCCCACAGACGACCGCAAGCGCTGGCTGGCGCTCTACGTGCTCTGCGCGGGCGCGTTGATGATCGTGCTCGACGCGACGATCGTGAACGTGGCGCTGCCCACGATCCAGGACGACCTCGGCTTCTCGCAGTCCAACCTCGCCTGGGTCGTCAACGCCTACCTGATCCCGTTCGGCGGACTGCTGCTGTTCGCCGGCCGGCTCGGCGACCTGATCGGCCAGCGCAAGATCTTCCTGATCGGCCTCGGCGTCTTCACCGTCGCCTCGGCGCTCTGCGCGCTCGCGCAGAACCAGGAGATGCTGATCGCCGCGCGCTTCCTCCAGGGCGCGGGCGGGGCGGCGACCGCAGCAGTCGTGCTCGGGATGATCGTGACGATGTTCCCCGAGCCGCGCGAGCAGGCGAAGGCGATCGGCGTCTACGGCTTCGTCGCCTCGGCCGGCGGCTCGATCGGACTGCTCGCCGGCGGCGTGCTGACCGACGTGATCTCCTGGCACTGGATCTTCTTCATCAACATCCCGGTCGGCATCGCGACGGCTTACTTCGCGCTGCGGCTGGTCGACGGCGACGAGGGGATCGGCTTCGCGCAGGGCGCCGACATCCCCGGGGCGGTGCTGCTGACCGCGGGCGTGATGCTCGCCGTCTACGCGATCCTCGGCGTCAGCGAGGACGGCTGGGTCTCGGGCCGCGTACTCGGCCTCGGCGCCGTCGGCCTGGCGCTCGTCGCCGCGTTCGTGCTGCGCCAGAAGCGGCTCGAGCATCCGCTGATGCCGCTGCGGCTGTTCGAGTCGCGCAACGTCGTCGGGGCGAACCTCGTGATGGTGTTCCTGGTCGCCGGGATGTTCTCGATGTTCTTCCTCGGCGCGCTCTACCTGCAGCGGGTGCTCGGCTACGACCCGCTCGAGGTCGGCCTGGCCTTCCTGCCCTCGACGGTGGTCATGGGCACGATGTCGCTGCGCTACTCGGAGAAGCTGATCATGCGCTTCGGGCCGAAGTCGACGCTGGTCGCCAGCCTGACGTTCTTCGCGCTCGGCCTGCTGCTGTTCGCCCGCACGCCGGTCGACGGCAGCTACCTGCTCGACGTCGTGCCACCGGTGCTGTTCATCGGCCTCGGCGCCGGCATGGGCTTCCCGTCGTTGATGATGCTGTCGATGTCCGGCGTCCAGCCGCAGGACTCCGGACTCGCCTCGGGGCTGATCAACACGACCGTCCAGGTCGGCGGCGCGATCGGCCTCGCGGTCCTCGCGACGCTGGCGACCGACCGCACCGAGGGCCTGCTCGCCGCCGGCGAGTCGGCGATCTCGGCGCTGAACTCCGGCTTCCACCTCGCCTACGTGATCGGGGCGGCGCTGGTGGCGATCGCATTCGCGGTCGCGATCACCGTCCTGCGCGACCCCTCGCCGGCCGAGCTGGCGGCCGCCCACGGCGGTGGCGGCCCGGAGGACGGCGCCCACGCGTCGGAGCCCGAGCCCGCGCTCGCCGAGATCGGCTGACCCCCTGACCGCACGCTCCGACTGAGCATTTCGGCTCAGTCGGAGCGAGCTCGGGCGGTCAGTCCAATTTCGCTTGCAGGCGCTCAAGTAAGGCGCCGTTTGGCCCGACACTGAGACCATGCGTGCGCGCAAGCGAGAGGTCGAGCAGCTGGAGGGAAGCCTCGCGGAGGCGCGACGGAAGATCGCCGCACTCGAGGAGGAGCTGCGCGCTCAGCGCACCTCCGATTCGCTGACCGGCCTACCGGTCCTCGGCGAGCTGACCCGCCGGCTCGGCCAGGAGATCGAGCGCTCGCGCCGCCACGGCCAGCCGCTGTCGATCGCGGTGCTCGACGTCGACCGCTTCCGCGGGATTAACGCCCACCACGGCCGCGCCACCGGCGACCGCGTGCTCGCCGCGGTCGGCGCGCTCCTCGCCGAGCAGATCCGCGCGAGCGACGCCGCCAGCCGCTCAGGCGCCGACGAGTTCGTCGTGATGCTCCCCGAGACCACGGCCGCCGAGGCGCTGCAGGCCTTCGAGCGCTACTTCCTCGAGTTCGAGGCGCTGCGCGTCGACGACGTCGAGGGCGTTTCGGTCTCGGTCGGGATCGCCCAATGGGAGCGCGGGGCGACGGCCGAGCAGCTGCTCGCCACCGCCGGCTCGCGCATCGACGTCGCGCGGTCGCTCGGCGGGGGCCGCGCCGCGGCGAGCGACGCCGCCGACACCGCCGACGACCGCGGCCCGCACGCCCAGGGCGACGTGATCGCCGCGCTCGCCGAGGCGCTGCTCGAGCGCGATCGCTACACCGGCGAGCACTCCGAGTCGGTCGTCGACCTCGTCGAGTCGGTCGCCCGCGGCCTTGCGCTCAGTGCCGCCGAGGTCGACCACGTCAAGGCGGCCGCGCTGCTGCACGACATCGGCAAGGTCGCGATCCCCGACGACGTCCTCAACAAGCAGGGCCCGCTCGACGACGACGAGTGGAAGGTGATGCGCGAGCACCCGGTGATCGGCGAGCGGATCCTCCGCGCCATCCCCGGCATGGGGCCGATCGCGCGGATCGTCCGCCACGAGCACGAGCGCTTCGACGGCGCCGGCTACCCCGACGGGGTCTCCGGCGAGGCGATCCCGATCGGCGCGCGCATCATCCTGGCCTGCGACGCCTACCACGCGATGACCTCCGACCGCCCCTACCGCAAGGGCATGAGCCACGCCGAGGCGGTCCGCGAGCTGTCCCAGCACGCCGGCTCGCAGTTCGACCCGCGCGTGACCGAGGTGCTGATCGGCGCGCTCTACGGACGCCGCCAGAGCGGCGGCGGGCGCACGTCGGTGGAGTCCGACGTGGCCGCCGCCTGACGCTCCTCTAGCTGCGCATCTGCTCGGCGTGCTCCTGACCCGCCTCCTGGGCGGTCTCGCGTGCGCTGTCCGCCGCCTGCTGGGCGACGTCCTTGCCGCGCTCGAGCGCCTCCTGGCCGGTCTCCTTGACCTTCTCCTTCATCTGATCCGCCATCGGCCCGATCCGCTCGTCCTCCATCTGGGTGGAGGGCATCAGCATCCCGGCGACGAAGCCGACCGCCACCGACCCGATCGCCAGGCCGAGCGGGTTCTCCTGCGCCATGCCGGCCGCCCGCTGGGCGCCCTGCTTGACCTGCTGGCCGTCGGGGGTCGAGTCGGACACCTTCGACGTCGTGCCGGTCACCTTCGACTTCACGGACTCGACGCGGTCCGACACGGCGCCCTTGGCGCGGCCGGTCACGTCGGTCTTGTGGCCGAGCGCCTCGACGGTGTCGCCCATCCGGGCCCGCGTGTCCTCTATTCCCTGCCTGATCTCATCCGGGTCTTGGCCCATTGGACGTCCTCCTTCACGCTGTCGGTTGCTTGCTCCGGCACCGGGGCGCCGACCTCCTGCATCGTCTGCTTGCCGCGCTGCGCGAGCACCGCGGCGACGATCCCGTAGACGACCGCGACGATCAGCGCCGCGATCCAGGTGTCCATCGCCAGCGCGAGCGCCGCGATGATCGCCGTCGTCAGCGCCGCGAACGCGCCGATGCCGAACAGCCCGGCGCCGCCGAACATGCCGGCGCCGATGCCCGCCTGCTTGCCCTTCTCCCCGATCTCCGCCTTCGCGAGCTCGATCTCCTGGCGCACCAGGTCGGTCGTCTGCTGCGACAGCTCGCGCAGCAGCTCGCCGGTCGGGCGGTCGTACAGGTCGTTGTCTCCGTTCCGCTCCGCCATGGCTACGGGTGGGGCTGGAACTGGCTCGGCTTGGTGCCGGTGCCGCTGTGGACCGCGTCCTCGGCGAGTCCGGGCGTTCCCGCCGGGGCCGCGCCGGTCGCACCGCCGCCGATCCCGCTCGCGGTCGTGCCGCCGGCCGGAAGCGACTGGGTGCCGCCGCCGGAGCCCTGCATGCTCGAGCGGTAGCGCTGGCTGCTCGACGCCTTGAGCATCCGCGAAGCGACGAGGCCGAGTGCCACGCCGCCGGCCACGACGGCCCAGGGGTTGCGCCGGCCGAAGTCCTCGACGTCGTGCAGGATGCGGTCGCCGTCGGCGTCCTGGAGGTAGCCGCCGAGCCGCTCGGCGCGGTCGGCCGCCTGCTCGGCGTACTGCGCCGGCTTGTCCTTGCCCTGCTCGCGCAGCTGCTGGGCGAACGAGCGGACGTCCTCGGCGGTGCCGCGCACCTGCTCGCCCGCCTGGGTCGAGCGCTGGTCCACCTGCTCGCTGACGCGGCCGCGGACCTGCTCCTGCGCCTGGCCGGCGACCTCCTTCGCCTTCTCCTGTGCCTGCTCGGTCGCGCCTCCGTTGGACGCGCCGGAGCTGCCGGTCCCACCGGCTGAAAGAGCCGTGTCGGCCATCTCCACTCCTCGTTGATCGGGTGCCGTCCGCCGTGGGTGCCCAGCGCCGGCAACCGCAAACGCCTTCTACGGCAGATGGCCCAGAACTGCGACAGCCGTTCGCGCCGCGGCGGTTCCAGTTCGTCAGCGACCCTGCTCGAGTCGCTCCTCGCGCAGCTCGCGGCGCTCCTCGAGCGCCTCCTCGCGCTGCTCGAGGCGCTGCTCCTGCAGCTCGCGCTCGGCGCTGCTGGTCGGACCGAAGTGGGCGGTGACGAGCGCGATCGCGACGGCGGCGATTGCGAGCGCCGCGAGCAGCGATCCGAGCAGCTGGACGCCCTGAGACGGCCGCTCCATCAGTTGACAGCCTCCACTATGCGACCCCCAGGAACCCGCCGGCGGACGTCCACCAGGTCACCCCGATCAGGACCAGCAGGGAGACGCCGAGCAGCGGCAGCAGCCGGCCGAGCCGGCCGCCGGCGCGCACGGCGAGCACCTTGGCGGCGAGCACGCCGAGCAGGCCGACGGCGACGACCGCATGGGTGCCGCCGTCGTCGCCGAAGTCGAAGCCGTAATAGCCGACGCACATCAGCGCGACGACGACAGTAAGCAGCGCGATCGTGTCGCCGCTCGCGCGGTGTGCCCAGAGGGCGGGCGCGCTGGCGAGGAACGGCACGCGCAGCCGGCGGTAGCCGACCGCGGCGAGCAGCAGCTGGTACACGGCGAGCGCCATGACGACCGTCGCCAGGACGACCTTGACCTCGGTGACGTTGCCGCGCGTGACGTCCTCGATCAGCTGCTCCAAGGTGCCGGTCACCTACCCGCGCCCGCGCGGCCGATAACGGTCAGGGGCTACGCGTCGGCCGCGGTGGCCGCGGCCTCGCGCCGCTCGAGCACAGCGGAGATCTCGGCGTTGCCGGGGCCCGTCTCGAAGCCCGGTCCGCGCAGCGGGGTGACGTCGGTCACCGCGAGCCGCTCGCCGCAGCTGGCGCACGCGGGGACGACCTTGGTCAGCGCGCCGCAGGTCTCATGGCGGAGCAGTATCGGCGGGCCGTCGTCGCTCGCCGTCCAGCGGTCGCCCCAGGCCTGCATCGCGAGCAGCACGAAGGCGAGGTCGGCGCCCTTCTCGGTCGGGTGGTAGTCGTAGCGGGCGGGCTTGTCCTGGTAGGGGACGCGCTGCAGCACCCCGTGCTCGACGAGCGCGCCGAGGCGCTCGCTGAGCACCTTGCGCGAGATGCCGAGGTTGCGCTGGATCGCGTCGAAGCGCGTGATCCCGAATGCGATGTCGCGCAGGATCAACGGCGTCCAGGCGTCGCCGATCACGTCGAGCGTGCGCGCGATCGAGCAGTTCATCTGGTCGAGCGAGGAGCGGGCCATCCCGGCTGATGCTAGCGATGTCGGTTCCCTGGAGGAACTTTTCAGTTCCTTTTCGGAACGGACTCTGGTACAGTCGCCGCCGTGCTGTCGCGGATCGCCGACCTCACCTGGACTCGCCCGAAGCTCGTGCTCGCCCTGGTCGGCGCCTTCGCTGTCCTCGCGGTCGCGATCGGCCACGACGTCGAGAAGCACCTCAAGGCCGCCGGCTTCACCGACAGCGCGTCGGAGAGCGAGCGGGCGACCGACCGGCTGCGCGACGCGCTCGGCTACGACCCGAACCCCGGGCTGGTGCTGGTCGTCCGCGACCCCGACGGCGGCAAGCTGGACGTGCGCAGCCCCGCCGTGCAGCGCGAGGTGACGCGCCTCAGCGAGGAGGTCGCGAAGGTCGAGGGCGTCGGACACGTGATCGACCCCCTGAGGGAGCGGCGCGCCGGCGCGCGGCTGATCGCGGAGGACGGCGAGTCGCTGATCGTCTCCGGCTATCTCTCGGCGGTCGACGTCGAGGACGAGGGCGGAAGAATCGCGGAGCGCGTCGCGCCGATCGCCGCTTCGAGCGAGTCGCTCGACGTCTCGCTGACCGGCTTCGCCCCGGGATTCAACGACGTCAACGACCAGACGCGGGAGGACCTGACCAAGGCCGAGCTGATCGCCTTCCCGATCCTCGCGATCCTGCTGCTGCTCGTCTTCCGCGGTGTCATCGCCGCCGCGATCCCGCTGCTGATCGGTGTGCTGTCGATCCTCGGCGCCTTCCTGCTGCTGCGCCTGATGTCCGGCTTCGTCGACACCTCGCTGTTCGCGCTGAACATCGCGACCGGCCTCAGCCTCGGGCTCGCGGTCGACTACGCGCTGCTCATGGTCTCGCGCTACCGCGAGGAGCTCGGGCGCGACGGCCCGACGCGCGAGGCGCATCGCCGCACTGTGATGACCGCAGGCCGCACCGCGCTCTTCTCGGGCTTCACGGTCGCCGTCGCGCTCGCCGCGCTCGGCGTGATGCCGCAGCGCTTCCTCTACTCGATGGCGTTCGCCGGCGCGGCGGTCGGGATCCTGTCGGCGGTGATCGCGATCCTCGTCGTGCCGTCGCTGCTGGCGCTGCTCGGCACGAACATCGACAAGTGGTCGATCCGCCGCGGGCCGGCGGTATCGGACGCGTCCGGCGGCTGGTACCGGCTCGCCCACGCGGTGATGCGCCGACCGGTCGCGACCGCGCTGGCGAGCGCGGCGCTGCTGTTGGCCGCCGCCTCGCCGCTGCTGTTCACGGTGCTGACCGGGCCGAGCGCCGAGGCGGTGCCGGCCGGCGTGCCGTCCTACGACCCGGGCGTCTACGTCGAGGACCACTACCCGCGCGACATCAACGAGGCGATCACGGTCACTGTCGACGGTCGCGCCAGCGACGAGCAGCTCGCCGCGTTCCAGCGCCGGATCGCCGCGATCGACGGGCTCGAGCCCGCCACGCCGTTCGTGCGCGCGTCGCGCGCCGTCGCCTACGCCAACTTCGCCGCCGACGGCCCGGCGCTCGCGCAGCGATCCCAGGACGCCGTCGACCAGCTGCGCGAGCTCGCGCCGCCGAGCGCCACGGCCGCGCTGGTCTCAGGCAACACCGCCCGCTTCATCGACCAGAAGCAGAGCATCGTCGACCACCTGCCGCTGGTGGTCGGGATCGTTGCGCTGACGACGCTGGCGATCCTGTTCATGCTCACCGGCTCGGTGCTGCTGCCGATCAAGACGCTGCTGATGAACGCCCTCACGCTCGGCGCGACGCTCGGCGTGATCGTGCTGGCGTTCCAGGAGGGCTGGCTCGAGGGACTGTTCGACTACGCCGGTCCCGAGGCGATCGAGGTGACCAGCCTGGTCTTCCTGTTCGCGGTCATCTTCGGCCTCGCGACCGACTACGCCGTGCTGGTCATGGCGCGGATCAAGGAGCTGCACGACCTCGGCTACTCGAACGAGGAGGCGGTCGCCACCGGCATCGGCCGCACCGGCCGCGTGATCACCGCCGCCGCCGTGATGATCGCCGTCGTCTTCCTCGCCTTCAGTGTCAGCCCGGTCTTCTTCATGAAGCAGATCGCGCTCGGAACCGCCTTCGGCGTGCTCGTCGATGCCACGATCGTCCGCGCCCTGCTCGTCCCCTCGCTGATGCGCCTCTTCGGCGACTGGAACTGGTGGGCGCCCGGACCCCTCCGCCGCCTCCAGCTCCGCTACGGCTTCCGCGAGGCCTGAACGCCCCCACGGATTCGCCAGATGTCGCTTTGTGACGTCCACGTGATGCAGATCCGACATCGAGCCCCGACGCGTCAATCGCCCACTCGCCCGCTGATGGTTTGGATCGTCCAGGCGATGCGAATCCGACATCCGTCCCCAGGTACCGTCCGCCGCGCCGGCGGTTCGGCCCGCTAGTTTGCGCGAGTGCCGCCCGTCCGGACCCCCGCCGTCACTGCCGCCGTAGTGGCCGCGTCGCTGGTGGCAATCGGCTTCGCCACCGCGACCGCCCAGGAGCCGCCCGACACGACGGCACCGCCTGCGGCCGACGAGCCGGTCCAGCCCGCGCACCAGCGGCTGTGGATGGCCGCGCCGCGGCGCAGCGCGGTCGGTCGCCAGTTCGAGATGGTGGTGCGGCGCGCGGCGCGCAACCGCGAGGGCCGCTACGTCGCCAAGCTCTGCGTCGCCGCGCCGGCGCTCGGCTGGACGTGCAACCGACTGGCGCTGCGGTCCGGCGTGCGACGGCTCGAGCGGCGCCTGACCGCCGAGTACCCCGGCCGCTGGCTGTTCGAGATCCGCAACGGCAAGCAGCGCATCCGGCGCACCGTGAACGTCGCACCGCGCGGCGGGCGGCTCAAGGTGCTCGCGACCGGCGACTCGATGACCCAGATCTTCGACCACTACCTCGCCGACGGCCTCGGCGGCCGGGCGTCGGTGCGCAGCGAGGCGCACATCAGCACGGGTCTCTCGAAGCCCTCGATGCTCGATTGGGTCGCCCACTCCCGCGCGCAGGCCCGCCGCGTCAAGCCCGACGTGACGGTCGTCTTCATCGGCGCCAACGACGGCTTTCCGATGTCGACTCCGTCCGGCGCGACAGCACCCTGCTGCGGCGACGCTTGGGTGAAGGAGTACGCCCGCCGCGCCGCCGAGATGATCCGCGCCTACCGCCGCGGCGGCGTCGGTCGCGTCTACTGGCTCACGCTGCCGGCGCCGCGCGGTGGCAGCTTCCGCACCGTCTTCGGCCCGGTCAACGCGGCGATCCGCCGGGCCGCGCGGCGCACTCGCGGCGCGAAGGTCGTCCCGATCGACCGCATCTTCACGCCCGGGTTCGTCTATCGCGACTCGATGATGTGGGGCGGGCGCAACGTCACGGTGCGCCAGGGCGACGGCGTCCACCTCAACAACGCAGGGGCATCGATAGCCGCACAGAAGACGATCGCCAGGATGCGCGCCAACCGCATCTTCTAGGCGCATGGTCTTCCCCTCGGTCGAGTTCGCCATCTTCTTCCCGCTGGTGCTGGCGGCCTCCTGGGCGCTGATGCCGTGGCCGCGCGTTTGGAAGCCGTTCATCCTCGCCGCGAGCTATGCGTTCTACGCGGCGGCGAGCCCGCGCTACTGCCTGCTGCTGGCGGGTATCACGCTGGCGAACCAGCTCGGCGCGGTCCTGGTCCACCGCACCGCCGACGAACGGCGCCGCCGCTGGATCGTCGGCCTGACCGTCGCGTTCGACCTCGCCGTGCTCGGCGTCTTCAAGTACTACGGCTTCTTCGCCGACGAGATCGGCGGCTTCCTCGACGGGATCGGCCTCGGCATCTCGCCGCCGCTGCTGACGCTGGCGCTGCCGATCGGCCTCAGCTTCATCACCTTCCAGGCGATCTCCTACACCGTCGACGTCAAGCGCGGCCTGCTCGCGCCCGGCAGCACGATCGACGTCGCGATCTACCTCAGCTTCTTCCCGCACGTGGTCGCCGGGCCGATCGTCCGCGCGCGCGAGTTCCTGCCGCAGCTGCGCGTACCGCGCGACCCGCGCAACGTCGCCGTCGGGGCGGGGGTCGTGCTGATCATGCTCGGACTGATCAAGAAGGTCGCGCTCGCCGACCTGCTCGCGCGCGAGATCGTCGACCCGGTCTTCGGCGTCCCGCAGGCCTACGCGGCGCCCGACGTCGCGCTCGCCGCGTACGCCTACGCCGCTCAAATCTACTGCGACTTCTCCGGCTACACCGACATCGCGATCGGCGTCGCGCTGCTCTGCGGCTTCGTCTTCCCGCAGAACTTCAACAGCCCCTACCGGGCGACCAGCTTCGGCGACTTCTGGCGCCGCTGGCACATCACGCTCTCGCGCTTCCTGCGCGACTTCCTCTACATCCCGCTCGGCGGCAACCGCGGCGGGCGCTGGACGACGGCACGCAACCTGATGATCACCATGGTCCTCGGCGGGCTCTGGCACGGGGCGGCTTGGGGCTTCGTCCTATGGGGGGCGATCCACGGGCTCGCCCTGGTCGTCGAGCACCAGCTGCGCCGCACGCGGCTGTCGCTGCCGGCCTGGGCGCGCTGGGCGATCGTCTTCAACGTCGTCGTCTTCGCGTGGGTCCTGTTCCGCGCCGAGAACCTGGCGCTCGCGGGCGACTTCCTCGGACAGCTCTTCGTCTCCGGCCCGGCGACGCTGTGGACCGCGCCAGTCGTCGGCGCCGTGCTCGTCGTGATCGGCTTCCAGCTGCTGCCGGAGGATCCGCTCCAGCGGCTGCGCATTCGGGTCGCGAACCTGCCCGCGCCGGCGCTCGGCGTCGCGCTCGCCGCGATCGTCGCGGTCGTCGGCGCCACCGTCCCGGGCGAGGGCGTGCCCCCGTTCATCTACTTCCAGTTCTGACCCGGATGACCGAGCCGACCACTGCGACAACCGCGTCCGATCCCGTAGCCGCCGCCGGCGGTCCAGCGGACCCGACCGGCGGCGAGCTGCCGCACGACGTCTTTGCGGTGCCCGATCCACCACCCGGTCGCCGTGGCCGCGCGCGCGACGCGTTGATCGTCGTCGGCATCGCCGTGCTGCTGCTCGTCGCCTTCCAGGGCGCGGCCGTTCGGGGTGGAGCGGAGGAGCTGTCGCCGGGCATCGGCCGCGATGTCGTCGAGGCGGTGGGCGAGCCGACAGGTTGGATCGCCGACCGACTGCCGTTCAGCGGACCGACCGACGACGCGCTCGCCTGGCTCGAGAGCGACGGCGAGCCCGAGGCGGCGCCCGTCGCGGGCGGCGGTGACGTGACGCTGCTCGTCACGGGCGACTCGCTCGCGATGCCGCTCGACACCGAGCTGGCCCGCCGCTACGCGGGCAGCGAGGTCGCGGTCGAGCGCGACCCCCACGTCGGCACCGGCATCTCGAAGAGCGACCTGGTCGACTGGACCGAGCTGTCGGCGAAGCAGGCGCGCCGCCACGACCCCGACGCGGTCGTCGTCTTCATCGGCGCCAACGAGGGCTTCTCGCTGCCGGCGCCGGGCGGCCGCCAGGTGAACTGCTGCGGTGCTCCCTGGCAGGCCGCGTTCGCCGCCCGCGTGCGCGAGATCGCCGACGCCTACCTCGCCGAGGGCGACGCCCGCGTCTACTGGCTCACGGTCCCCAAGCCGCGCGACCCCGCCCGCCAGGAGATCGCCGACGGCGTCAACGCGGCCGTCGCGAGCGCCGCCGAGCAGGCCGGCGACCGCGTCCGCGTGATCGACCTCGACGAGACCTTCGCGCCCGACGGCGACTACACCGACGCGATCGACGTCGACGGTCGCGAGCGGATCGTCCGCGAGCAGGACGGCATCCACCTCAATGCCGCCGGCGCGGCCGTCGCCGCCGACCTGGTCCAGCAGGCCGTCGACGACGACTTCGCTAGGTGAACTGCGTGTACTTGTGGACGACCTTCTTGCGCCCCTTCTTGCAGGTCGCCGTGGCGCTGAACTGGGTCGGGATCGAGTCGTAGCGCCGCTCGCCGCACGAGTAGCCGCTGACGCCGCCGCAGCGGCCGCGCTTCCCGCCGTTGCGCTTGCGGCACTTGTAGTAGGCCTTGACGAGCGACTCCCCCTTCGAGCAGCTCACGCGCCGCACGGACAGCGAAGTGGTGTAAGTCGGGCCGAGCTCGCGGGTCTTGCCGGCCAGGCTGCACGACTTCGCGGCGACGGCCTGCGGCCCGCTGGCTGCCTGGGCCCCCGCAGGCAGGACGGCGAGAGCGCCGAGCGTGGCGACGACGGCGAGAAGGGGGGTGCGTCGGAGCATGTGAGGAGACGTTCCTTCGTGCGGGAGCGTGGACCCGGCGATGATGCCACAGCACCCACGCCGCGGCCGGGGCCGTCGGCATAAGCTGCGCGCGTGGAGGAGGGTCCCGGCCAGAGCCGCCTGATCGACCGTTTTCGCCAGGCTCGCCGGGACGACGGCTGGGCCGTGCTGGAGGGCTTCCACGCGCTCAAGCATGCGTTGCGCTTCGAGGGCGCGGTCGAGGCGGTGCTGACCAGCGAGCCGGCGGAGCTGGAGCGGTTGGCGGCGGAGCTGGCGCCGGACGTCGGCGCGCGTCTGCGCGAACTCGCGACCGCCGTGCCCGAGGAGCTCTACCGCGAGCTCGGCCCATATGCGCACCACACGCGCGTAGCCGGACTCGCCCGTCGGCCGCGCTTCGAGGCGGCCGCCGTCCTGCGCGAACGCCGTGACGCACCGGTCGTGCTGCTCGAGGACCCGCGTCACCTCGGCAACCTCGGCGCGGTCGTGCGCGTGGCCGCGGCGGCCGATGCCGCGGGGGTGCTGACCACTGGCGATCAGGACCCCTGGGATCCCGTCGCGATCCGCGGCTCGGGCGGCCTGCACTTCGCGCTGCCGGTCGGGCGGATCGCTGCCTTGGACGGCGCCGACCGTGCGGGCCGTCCGCTGCTTGCGATCGACCCGGAGGGCGAGCAGATCGACCCGCGCACCCTTCCGGCCGACGCGATCTACGCCTTCGGCAGCGAGCGCAATGGACTGAGCGACGCCGCGATCGCCGCTGCCGATCGCCACCTGCGCATCCCGATGCGCCCGGGCGTCTCGAGCCTCAACCTCGCGACCTCGGTGTCAGCCGTCCTGTTCGCGTGGCGCCTGACCGGCGGCGATGGCGTCGGAGCGGCCGGCACGGCGCTGGGTGAAGACGAGACCGGCCACCAGCAATAGCACCGGCAGCAGGTAGGCGACGGTGCTCGCCCAGTGGAAGTGGCCGCCGTGTGCGATCAGCAGGTCCATGGCATCGGCGCTGGCGCTCAGGCGCCGCGCAACCCCTCGACCGGTCGTGTCCCGGCGAGTCGACGCGAGCTCGTCGCGGGCAGGGTGAAGCTGACGACCGTCCCGCCGCCGGGACGCGCCTGGATCGAGATGCGGCCGCCGTGCTGCTCGACCACCGCGCGGCAGATAGTCAGGCCGAGTCCGAGCCCGCTGCCGCGGCCGTCGCCGCGCTCGTAGCGCTCGAACAGGCGCTCCGGATTCTCTGTCGAGACGCCCGGCCCGTTGTCGCTGACTTGGAACAGCCAGCTGTCGGGCTGGCGCTGCGCCTCGACGGCGATCCACGCCCGTTGCGCGCCCTCGGCAAACTCGAGCGCGTTTGCGAGCAGGTTCTGCATCAGGCGCGTCAGCTGGGCGCGACTGCCGGTGACCGTCGGCATCTCGCCGACCTTGACGCGCACCGACCCGCGCTCGAGCCGCCACTCGACCGCGCGCAGCGCCCGGTCGACGACAGCGCCCATGTCGACCTGCTCGTCCTCGTCGCGTCGCCGCTCAACTCCCGCGAGCGCGCCGTCGATCGTCCGGCGCATCTGATCGATCCCGTCGCGGATGCCGTGCAGCATGCGTCGCCCGCGATCGTCGAGCGTCTCGCCCTGCAGCGAGTCGAGGGTGTCGGCGAACAGGCCGACGGTCGACAGCGGCTCCTTGAGGTCGTGCGCGGTGAAGTGCGCGAACTCGACGAGTTCCGCATTCCGCGTCTCGAGGTCGCGGATCCGTCGCCGCAGCGCCTCGGCCGTGCGGTCACGGGACCGGGGCGAGTGCGTGGGGTTGCGACGGGGGCCCAGCAGCAGTCGGTCTTGCGAGTCCATTCGGCTGCGAACCTAACTCCTCTTTGGCGATATCGCCAAAGACGTCGCGCAATGCACAGGTTCGCGTGCGATTCCGTGCAACTCGCCTTTGGGCCGTTTGCGTAATTCGCGGACCGCGCTTACCGTCTTCGCGTGGAAGCGCTCCAAGACAAGGTCAGGGTCCTGCTGGTCGACGACTTCGCGCTGATGCGCAAGGGCGTCACCGCTGCGCTCGAGAGCTCGGGCGCGATGACCGTCGTCGGCGAGGCCGGGACCGTTGAAGAGGCGGTGGCGCTCGCAGAGCGGCTGCAGCCCGACGTCGTGGTGCTCGACATGCGTCTCCCCGGCGGCGGCGGCCTGGTCGCGATCGACCGTCTGCGCGAGATCGCGCCCGGCGCGCGCGTGTTGGTGCTGACCGCGAGCGACAAGCCCGAGACGCTGATCGAGGCGGTCTCCGCCGGCGCCACCGGCTACCTGACCAAGCGCGCCGGCGGCGAGGAGCTCTGCGCCGCGGTCGCCCAGGTCGCGACCGGCGCCTCGGTCGTCGAGCCGTCGCTCGCCGGCCACCTGATGCGTGAGCTCGCTGGGGAGCGCGACGTCGGCGGCAGCGCGCGCGTGTCGCTCACCGGACGCGAGCGTGACGTCATGCGGCTGGTCTGCGAGGGCCTGACCGACCGCGAGATCGGCGAGCGGCTGTTCGTCTCGACCCGCACCGTCCAGAACGACCTGCGCCGCCTGCGCGACAAGGCCGGGCTCGAGCGCCGCTCCGAGCTCGTCCACTGGGCGACGAGCCGGTCGCTCGCATAGGTCCGAGATGAAGATCCGGGTCCTCGTCGCGGACGACTTCCCGCTCCTGCTCGACGGCCTCTGCACGGCGCTCGACGCCGACCCCGCGTTCGACGTCGTCGGGCGAGCGGCCGACGGCGTCGAGGCCGCCACGCGCGCGGCCGAGCTGAGCCCCGACATCGTGCTGCTCGACATGATGATGCCGCGCTGCGACGGCCCCGCCGCGATAGAGCTGGTCCGCTCGCACGCGCCCGGCGCGCGCGTGATCGCGATCTCTGCGAGCGAGCGGATCGAGCTGGTACGCGACGCGCTCGACGCCGGCGCGGCCGGCTACGTCTCAAAGGCCTCGCTCGCGCATGAGCTGCGCGACGCCGTCATCCACGTCCACGGCTCGCGCAACGGTCCCTATGTCTCGCCGAGCATCGCCGACCGCGTCCTGCGCTCGGAGTCCGACCGCCCCGGGCCGGGGGACGCCGGCCGCTCGCGCGCCGCGCTGCTCAGCCCGCGCGAGCACGACGTGCTGCGCCTGATTGCTCAGGGCTACAGCGACTCGGCGATCGCCGACGAGCTCAGTATCCGCATCCGCACCGTTCAGAACCACCTCGCACGGATCAGGGTCAAGACGCGCCTGCGCCGCCGCCCCGAGCTGGTCACCTGGGCGATGCGCCACGGCGTCCGCTGACGCTGCGCGGCTGCGCAGCGCAGTTGCGCGAATGCGCAACGAGCGCGGCGTGAATCGCTCTACTGAACATCGCCGGTCGGCCCCACCTTCGGAGTCAGGCGCACCGAAAGCGCCGACCGGCTCATGACAACTCGACGACTCCTCACACAGCTCCCGGCCGCCGCTCTGGCGGCCCTCGCGCTTGCCGCGCCCGCGGCGACCGCCAGCTCGAGCACCGAGATCCTCGTTCCGAGCGGCAGCGGCATCACCGCTCCCTCCGGCGCCGCGCTGACCTCAGACGGCGCGCTCTGGATCGGCGACGGCGAGAAGGGCGTCTGCCGCGTTCGGCTCACCCAGCCGCGCGGGTTGGTCCGCGACGGCGTCTGGTGCGACCCCGACACGCCGGCCCTCGACAAGACCGGCCAGCTCGCCTTCGACAGCGAGACGAACTTCCTCTACGTCGCCGAGGCCGACTCCGCGGCCGGCGGTATCTGGCGCCTGCGCTGGGACCCCGGCACGGGGACGATCGTCAGCGGCGGCAAGATCATCGACACACCGGACGACCTGATCACCGGCCTCGCGGTGAGCTACACCGGCCCGCCGCGCTACGAGGGTGGCCCGCTGACCGGCGAGCTCAACTTCACCTCCAAGCGCACCAACAGCGTGCGCCGTGTGCGTGAGCCCGACGGTGCCCAGCCGACGGTCGTGACCGTCGGCCAGCGCCGCTTCTTCGGCGAGGAGGACATCAGCTCGATCGCCGCCCTCGGTCCGGACCTCTACCTCGCCGAGCCGTTCGGCGTGACCCGCCTGACCACCTTCCCCGGCGAGACCCCGCGCGCCGAGCTCGTCCCCGGCCTCGCGGAGCCCTTCCCCGCGGGCGTCGCCAGCGCGGTCGCCGCCGATCCGCAGCGCGGCCGCATCTACGCCGGCACCGACAACGGCAACGCCCGCGACCAGGTCGACGTGCTCGACGTCGCCGGCCTGAGCCAGGAGCTTTACGACGTCGGCGTCGCCGCCGTGATCGCGATCGTCGTCGAGGACGACGGCGACCTGCTGATCGTCGACGATCCCTCCGACGCTGCGGGCGCGGACGTCAACAATCAAGCGCGTGTGTGGCGGATGCGCCTTGCGCCGCTCGGCCGGCCACGCGCCACTTGGACGCAGGTCCCGCCGCTGTTCACGTCCGCCACCAACGCCGGCTTCGGCTACACCGCCCGCGCCGGCTCGAGCTTCGAGTGCTCGATCGACAGCGCGCCGTGGCAGCCCTGCGGCGGGCCGACGAGCGGCTACTACCCGATGAGCGACCTCGCCGAGGGCACCTACGTCTTCCGCGTGCGGCCGGTCGACGCCGACCCCTCGATCGGCGTCGGGCGTGCGATCACCCGTCCGCTGGTCGTCGACCGGACGCGGCCCACGGTCTCGATCGACAACACCGCCGACGACCGCGACGTCTACAGCAACGAGTTCAAGATCCGCTTCAGCGGCAGCGAGCCGGGCCTCACCTTCCGCTGCTCACTCGACGGCGCGCCGGCCATCGCCTGCACGCCCGCGTACCACTCGTTCGAGGGCCTGACCCACGGCTACCACACCGTCGAGGTCACGGCGACCGACGCGGCGGGCAACGATTCGCTCTCCGGCCCGCACGCCCGCTACCACTTCTACGTCCACGCGCCGTCGCCGCCGGTCCGGCCGGCGCCGCTGCCGCCCGTGCCGCCGGTCGTGGCTCCGCTGCTGCCCAGCCCGGCGCCTGCCGCGAGGACCGCCAAGACGGTCGCCCCGAAGAAGAAGAAGGCCGCGCTCCGCCCGAAGGCCGGCTACGCGCGCCTCGCCGGCCGGCCCCGTCGCTGTGCCCGCGGTGGCTTCACGGCCTACGTCGCCGGGCGTGCGATTGACCGCGTCGGCTTCCGTCTCGACGGCCGCCGGATCCGGGTCGTGCGCTCCGCCAACCGCCGCGGCCGCTTCGCGATCCGCGTCCCGGCCCGCCGCTCCGGCCCACACGTCCTGACCGCGCTGATCCGCTTCGACCGCGGCGCCGGCCGCTCCGAGCGGCTCGCGCTCGAGTACCGCAGCTGCCCCGGAGGGCTCCGATGACTTTCTCCTTCACGATCACCCGCGCCCGGCTCCCGCTGCTCGGGTTGATCGCCGCCGTGCTGGCGCTCGCGACGACCGGCATCGTCCTGTCCGTCGTCAGCATCGCCGGCGGCTCGTCGAGCGGCCACGCCCACCAGGGGCCGGTGCCCAACGGCCCGCAGACCGCCGGTGAGGGCATTCCGACCAGCTTCGGCGCGGTCGCCGTCGAGTACGCGGTCCGGCTCAGCGGCTTGACCTCGAAGGACCTCGCGGGCATGACCCACGGCGTCCAGGACTACGTGCCGCCGGAGAGCTCGCAGGTTCAGGTCGCGGTGACGCTCGCGAACATGCTCGACACGACCAACGAGTACGCGCCGGAGCAGTTCCGCCTGATTGCCGGCACGAGCGACGTGCCCGGCCCGAGCGCCAAGCGCATCGTCCCGACCGGCGCCACCTTCAAGCCCGGCACGCTGCAGCCCGACGCCGCGATCGAGGGCTCGCTGAGCTTCGTCGTGCCGAACAAGCGCGCCCACCTCTGGGTCGAGTTCCACGACCCAGAGCGCGCGGAGCCGCTGCTCGTCGACCTCGGCAAGCCCGCCGCGACGCTGCCCGGTGCGCCCGGTCGCGCCGACCGCAAGCGGCCCGAGCTGCCCGCCCCGCCCACGTCCTTCGATGGCACCACGCCGCACGCCCATCCGGGCCAGTAGCGAAAGCGAGTTACTCCGATGACCGAGACGATCCTCCGCAGCATCGCCCGCCGGCCCGCGTCGGCGCTCGCCCGCCCGTTCGCGGTCGCCGTCTACGCGATCGTGCTGTCGCTCGGCGGCGTCCTCTGGCTGAAGCTCGTCCACGCGCTGCAGGGCTCGCACGAGCCGGGCAACACCGGCTTCCTGCTCGAGCTCGGCCGCGACTTCGTGCTGGCGCTGCCGCTGCAGTTCGCCTGGATCTGGATCGCCGTGCTGATGACCCGCCGCGCGCTGCAGCGCAGCGGCGAGCAGTCGCCGGCGCTCTCGGCGACCGTCCTCGCCGTCGTCGTCGCGCTCGTCGCCAGCCTCGCGCTCGCGCTCGGCGCGCCGCTGCACGCCGCGATCTTCGGCGCGATCCCCGCGCCCAGCCACGAGATGCCGGCGCTCGTCCACCTCTTCTGGGAGACCGTCGTCGGCCTCGTCGCCACGCTGCCGCTGGCCGCGATCGCGACCGCGTTCCTGCTGCGCCGCCGTCCCTGGGACGCGCCCGACACGCGCCGCTGGCTCGCGCTCGCGCCGTCGGCGCAGCGCGTCCGGCTCGCGTCGCTGCTGCTCGTGCTCGTGCTCGCCCCGGCCGCGACCTTCGCCGGCAGCGGCGTCGATGGCGCGACCGCCGACCTCTCGCCGGGCAGCCCGTGCCCGGCCGGTGCGCCGACCAAGACCTACGACGTGCGCGCGATCGACGTCGACGTGCCGCTGAACCGCTTCGGCGACCACGACCCCAACGGCAAGATGTTCGTGCTCGCCGACCGCGTCGACGACGTGCGCGAGCAGGAGGCCTCCCAGCACGTCTCGATCGGCCTGCGCGACGACGCGATCCAGCCGCTGGTGATCCGCGCGAACCTCGGCGACTGCGTCGAGATCGAGTTCGCCAACGAGGCCTCGGGCGGCGAGTACGGCGTCCACATCGACGGCCTCTCCTTCGACATGGGCTCGTCCGGCGACGCGGTCGGCAACAACGCGCCGTCCGCGGCCGCGCGCGGCGAGTCGCGCACCTACCGCTACTACGTCCCCGAGGAGCCCGAGCTCGAGGGCGCCCACTACATGCGCCCCGGCCCCGGCAACCGCCAGGCGGTCGCCCACGGCCTGTTCGGCACGTTGCTCGTCGAGCCGCCCGGATCCGAGTACCTCGACATGGACACCGGCGAGCCGATCGACTCCGGCTGGGAGGCGATGATCGTCCCCGGCGACGGCAAGACGGCCTTCCGCGAGTACGCGATCATCCAGCACGAGATCGGCGACGAGAGCGCCGATGTGTTCGACCGCGCCGGCGAGCGGCTGCCCGTCGTCGACCCGCTGACCGACGGCTACCGCCCCGGCTCCCGCGCGATGAACTACCGCTCGGAGCCGTTCATGCGCCGGCTCGAGCGCAACGGGCGGATGAAGTCCCACGCCTACGGCTCCTACGCCTTCGGCGACCCCGCGACGCCGATGCCGCGCAGCTACCAGGGCGACCCGACCAAGATGCGGATCCTCCACGGCGGCTCGGAGACCTTCCACGTCTACCACCTGCACGGCGGCGCGATCCGC
>DATABV010000180.1:0-11481 GCA_036259395.1 Thermoleophilaceae bacterium
GGCCGGCGGCGCTCAGCCGCCGGCCTCATCAACTTCGACGCCGTCTAGACCCGCTCGATCAGCGTCCCCGTCCCCAGGCCGCCGCCGCAGCACATCGTCACCAGCCCGACGCTCTTGTCCGAGCGCTCCAGCTCGTGCAGCAGCGTCGTGATCAGCCGCGCGCCGGTCGAGCCGAGCGGATGACCGAGCGCCATCGCGCCGCCGTTGACGTTGACGCGGTCCATGTCGGGCTCGAGCTCGCGCTGCCAGGCCGCGACGACCGGGGCGAACGCCTCGTTGACCTCAAACAGGTCGATGTCGCCGATCTGCATCCCGTTGCGCTCGAGCAGCTTCTGCGTCGCGGGGATCGGACCGGTCAGCATGATGACCGGGTCGACGCCGACGGTGATTTGGTCGACGATCCGGGCGCGCGGCTTCAGCCCGAGCGACTCCGCCTTGCCGCGCTCCATCAGCAGGACCGCGGCCGCGCCGTCGGAGATCTGCGAGGAGTTGGCGGCGGTGATCTTGCCGTCCTCCTTGAAGGCCGGCTTCAGCCCGGCGAGCGTCTCGATGTCGGTGCCGGGACGGATGCCCTGGTCGGTGACGTGGGTGTCGCCGTTGACCGCGAACGGGACGATCTCGCGCTCGAAGCGCCCCTCCTCGGTCGCCTGGTTGGCGAGCCGGTGCGAGCGGACGGCGAGCTCGTCGAGCTCGGAGCGCGGGATCTCCCACTGGTCGGCGATCATCTCGGCCGACAGTCCCTGCGGGATCAGGTTGTACTTCTCCATCAGCTCGGGCGTGAACGGCGAGCCGTACTCACCGATCACCTTCATGCCGTCGCCGAAGCCGATGTGACCCATGTGCTCGACGCCCGAGCCGATCGCGCAGTCGAGCACCCCGGCGCCGATCTGCGCGGCGGCGAAGTTGACCGCCTGCTGCGCCGAGCCGCACTGGCGGTCGATCGTCGTGGCGGGGGTCTCGATCGGCAGGCCGGCCTCGAGCCAGGCGTTGCGGCCGATGTTGTAGGCCTGCTCGCCGAACTGCTGGACGCAGCCGGCGATCACGTCCTCGACCTCGGACGCGTCGACGCCGGAGCGCTCGACGACCTCGCTGTAGGTCTTCGAGAGCAGGTTGCTCGGGTGGGTGTCCTTGTAGTAGCCCTTCTCCTTGTGCCCGCGCCCGATCGGCGTGCGCACCGCCTCGACGATGACGACCTCGCGGCTTCCGTTTCGCATCTCGCTGAGTCCCTTCGGCAGGTTTCGATGCGGCGCGGCGCCCTCTCTGCGCGCGCCTACCGAGTCAAGGTTACTCGATTGACTGGCGAGTCAACCAGGATCGGGGACGGTCTCGATCGGCCCTAGACAGAGCGGTTTTCGACTATTCTCGCGCGCCTGATGGGCGGCGACGCGGGCAGCGAGCGGCTTGGTATCGCCGGCAGCGGCGCGATTGCCTGCGGGTTGGCGCGCACCGCCGAGCAGCGCCTCCCGGCGGTGCCGACGCTGCTCTGGGCACGCAGCGACGACTCCGCCGCCCGTGCCGCCGAGCGCCTCGGCGCACACGGCGAGGTGACTACGGACCTCGAGCGGCTCGCCGGCTGCACGGTCGTCGTTGAGGCCGTTGCCGAGGACGCGGCGGTCAAGGCGGACCTGCTCGCCCGGCTCGGCGAGCTGCTCCCGCCCGACGCGCTGCTGGCCTCGACCACCTCGTCGCTGTCGGTCGCCGAGCTCGCGCAGGCCAGCGGCCGCCCGGACCGCTTCGGAGCACTCCACGTCTTCAACCCCGTCGAGAAGATGAAGCTCGTGGAGCTGGCATTCGCGCCGGACGCTGCCGACGCGACGCGCGCGCGCCTGCGCGGCCTCTGCGACGCGCTCGGCAAGACGGCTGTCGAGGTCGCCGACGCGCCGGGCTTCGTCGTCAACCGCCTGCTGTTCCCCTACCTCTTCGACGCCGTCCGCCTGATGGAAGCCCAGGGACTCGAGCCGCAGGCGGTCGACGCCTGCATGAAGCTCGGCGCCGGCCACCCGATGGGTCCACTCGCGCTGCTCGACTTCGTCGGCCTCGACGTCGCAGTGGCGATCGGCGAATCGATCGACGCCGATGTGCCGGATCGAATCCGCCAGATGGCCTCTGACGGCCGTCTCGGACGCAAGTCCGGTAGCGGCTTCTACGACTACTAGCCGCGCTCGCCGCGCCCGTCGGCTACGCGCCCTCGGCCGACTCGCGTGGCTCCGCCTCGACCGGCGCCGGCTGCTCGCCGTGGTCGCGGATCCGCACCGCGTCGATGCGGTTCTCGCGCACGGACTCGACGCGCAGCGAGTAGCCGTTGGCGCGCACCATGTCGCCGCGCTTGGGCAGCCGCCCGAGCTCGCCGAAGACGAAGCCGCCGACCGAGTTGTAGGCGTCGGAGTCGATCGGCAACTCGAGCCCGTAGTCGGCGAGGTCGGTGATCGGCACGTGGCCGCGGACCCACCAGTCGCCGTTGGCGAGCTGGCGGATGCCGGCGACGGCGGGGTCGGTCTCGTCGGCGATCTCGCCGACGACCTCCTCGACGATGTCCTCGATCGAGACGATGCCGCTCGTGCGGCCGTACTCGTCGATCACCACCGCCAGCGACGTCCGCTCGCGCTGGAGGTCGGCGAGCAGGTCGTCGAGCGACTTCGTCTCGGGGACGATCAGCGCGTCCTTGACGCTCGACTCGATCGAGGCGTCGGGCCCCTCGTTGAGGACCCTGCGAGCGAGCGAGTTGTTGTGGACGATGCCGCGCACGCGGTCGGTATTGCCGTCCTCGGTGACGACCAGCCGCGTGTGGCCGGAGTCGACGCAACGGCGCAGCGCCTCCTCGGCGGTCTCCGAGACGTCGACGGTGACGACCGCCGGTATCGGCGTCATCACCTGGCGCGCCTCCTGCTCGTGGAGGTGGAAGACGCCGGAGAGCATCCCCGCCTCGCCAGGGTCGATCTTGCCACCGGTGGCGCTGCGGACGATCAGCAGCTTGAGGTCCTCGGCGTTGGAGAGGTCGTCGTCGAAGTCCGCCTTGGCGTCGACGCCGATCACGCGCAACATCGCGTTCGAAGTGCTGTTGAGCGCCCAGATCAGCGGCTTGAAGAGCTTGCGGAAGGCGGCCAGCGGTCCCGCGATGCGGCGCGCCGTGCCCTCCGGATGGGTGATCGCGTAGATCTTCGGCACCTGCTCGCCGACTGTGATGTGGGCGCTGGTCACGATCAGGTAGGAGACGGTGAAGGCGATCGCGACCGCGACGCCGTGGCTCATCACACCGCCGAGCGGCTCCTCGAGCAGGCTCGCGATCGCCGGCTCGCCGAGGAAGCCGATCCCGATCGACGCCATCGTGATGCCCAGTTGGCATGCGGATAGGTACTCGTCGATGCGATCGATTTGCGTTCGCACGAGCGCCGCGCCGCGCAGGCCGTCCTCGACCATCTGCTCGACCTTGTTGTCGCGCGCACGGACGAGCGCGAACTCCGCGGCGACGAAGAAGCCGTTGGCCGCGACGAGCACGGCCACGCCGACCAGGAGCAGCAGCTCGGTCACGGCGGGCCCTCGCGGGCTGGCAGGCCCGTCTGGGCGGACCTACTTCGAGGAGGCTCGTCGTTCATCCGATGAGGCCGCAACGTAGCAGCCGAAGCCGCGCTAGGCGAGTGCGTCGATGCGGGCGGCGAGCTCGAAGTCGGCGGCTGTCAGCCCCCCCGCGGAGTGGGTCGTGATCATCACGGTCACGGTCTCCCAGGAGATCGAGACGTCGGGATGGTGGTTCAGCTCGTTCGCCACCGGCTCGATCGCGTTGAGGAGGCCGACGGCGCCGGAGAAGTCGCCGCGCTTGAACTGCTTGACGATCGCCTCGCCCTCGAGGTCCCAGCCGTCGAGCTCCTCGACCCGTTGGGCGACCTCGTCGCGCTCCAGAAGATCAGCCATGGACGCAGTATCCCCAGCGGCTGGCGGAAGCGCACATGGCGGCCTACGCGAAGCCGGCAGCGGCGCCCGAGGAGATCGCGATCGCGCCAGCGATCGCGATCACGCCGATCGCGCCGACGATCAGCGACGTCAGGCGGTCCGACGCACGCATCCGCCCAGCGAGCTCGACGAAGACGAGCGCCGCGAGCGCACCCCCGATCAGCCCACCGATGTGGCCGCCGATCGAGATACCGGGAATCGTGAACGTGATCAGCAGGTTGAGCCCGATCCAGAGACCGATGCCGCTCTCCATCGGGTTGATCCCGCGGTCGCGCATCACGATCACCGCCGCGCCCATCAGACCGAAGATCGCGCCAGAGGCGCCGGCCGTGGCCCCGTCGGGAGTCAGCAGCAGCGCTCCGAACGAGCCGGCGAACAGCGAGACGAAGTAGACGATCGCAAAGCGCAGCCGCCCGATCGCCGGCTCGAGCATCCCGCCCAGGATGTAGAGCGCGAACATGTTGAACAGCAGGTGGATCAGGCCGGTGTGGAGGAAGCCCGAGGTCAGCAGCCGCCAGTAGTCGCCCTGGTCGACGTGGAAGCGCGACACCGCCCCGTCGGCGAGCAGCGACGAGCTGCCGATGCCGCCGCCCCCGGTCGCGCTCGCGCCGCTCAGGAACGCGCCGAGCGCTACTGCGACGTTGATTCCGATCAGCACGTAGGTCAGCATCGGGTCCTCGCCGACGCCGACCGAAGCCGCGCGGCGCACCTTGGTGCGATCGCGCGCGCACTCGGGGCAGCGCATACCGACCGGCGTCGCGGTCATGCAGTCGGGGCAGATCGGCCGGCCGCAGTTCGAGCAGGAGACCCCCGTCTCGCGCCCAGGATGGCGATAGCAGTCGGCCACGCTGGCAGCCTAGTGACCCAGCCAGGCGCAGCGGGGGCACGGGGGCGCGAGCCCCCGACCTACCTCCTATGCGGCGGTGACGGCGCGCTTGATGTCGCCGTGGCCGTTCGACGAGACCGGCACGGGCGCCGGCTCGTCCTCGACGGGGTCGGCGTTGAGCTTCGCCTCGATCGCGCTCATCACGAGCCCGAACAGGATGTGCCGGTAGAGGCCCTGCCGGAACGCGGCCCGGTTGCCCTTGAGTGCGGTCAGCTCGCCGCGGCGCGGGTGGTAGCGGTCTACGACCGTGACCAGCGGCCAGAGCCCGAAGTGCTCGGCAACCGCCATGCCGGTGCCCTGTGCGATCGCCGGCCCGGGCAGGAAGCGCCGCAGCTGCGCGTAGGCAGCTCCGAACGCGACGCCGTTGAGGACGTGGATCGCGAGGCCGGCGGCCGGCCAGTCGTCGCCCTTGGCGATCGCCTTGCCGACCAGCTCGACGTCGTCGTACGCGCTGCCGAAAGCCCGCTTGTCCAGCGGTTGCTGCGCCGCCCAGAGCGCGGCGGCAATGCCGCCGGCCAGCCCACCGTTGATGCTGCGACGCAAGCCCATTCCGCATGAGCGTAACGGCGACGCCTGGCACGGGTAGCTGAGGTATGCCGGCGACCGGTCCCACGCGCCCCAGGCGCGACGGCGAGCTGCGCGTCTCGGCGCCGCCCGCGGCCCCGCGGCCGGGCGAGGACGAGCATCTCTCGCCACACCATCGCCGCGCGCGCGAGCGCGGCGTCAACCGACTGGTCTACTGGACGGTGCGCGCGTTCCTGCAGCCTGCGATGCACATCTACTTCCGCCTGCGTCGCACCGGCCGCGAGCACATCCCGAAGGGCCAGGTGATCCTCGCGGCGAACCACCGCAGCTTCCTCGACCCGTTCGTCGTCGGCGCCTGCACGTTCCGGCCGGTGTACTTCGTCGCCAAGAAGGAGCTGTTCGACAAGCGCTGGCAGGGCTGGCTGCTCAACTGCCTCGGCGCATTTCCGATCAAGCGCGGGCAGTCGGACGAGGAGTCGATGCAGACGGCGCTGGCGCTGCTCGCGCGCGGCGAGGCGGTCGTGATCTTCCCCGAGGGCACCCGTCACCGCGAGGGGCCGTTGCAGGAGCCGCGGCGCGGCGTCGGTCGGCTGGCACTCGAGAGCGGCGCCCCGGTGGTGCCGATCGCTATCACCGGGACCGAGAAGGCACGCCGCGGCTGGCGGATCCGGCCGGTCAAGGTGAGCATCCGCTGCGGTCGGCCGCTGCGCTACCCGCAGGTCACCGACCCGTCGCCGGAGCTGGCGGGCGAGGTGACCGCACGCATCTGGCCCTGCGTCGAGCTGCAGTGGGCGTGGTTGGGCGGCCCGCTGCCGGCGCGCGGGCCGGACCCACCGCCGGACCCGGCGCAACGGCCGCGCAGCTCCGAGCGGAGCGTCGCCTGATGGAGGTCAAGATCGCCGCAGTAGGCTGCACGCCACGTGGGCAAAGCCGCCGACAAGCGCCGGCTAGACGCCGACTTCACCGAGCTGTACCGCTCCCATCTGCGCGACGTCTACAGCTACGCCTACTACCGGGTCGGCGACCACCACGACGCCGAGGACCTGACCGAGCAGACGTTCCTGCAGGCCTACCGGCACTTCGAGCGTGCACAGCGCGAGTCCGACGGCCGGCCGCTGAGGCCTTGGCTGATCCGGATCGCGCACAACCTCGCGGCGAACTACTACCGCGACCGCTCGCGCAAGCCGCAGACACACCTGGAGGACGCGGCGGTGCTCTCCGCACCACACGGCACAGAGGAGCTGGTCGAGGGCCGGCAGGAGCTCCAACACGTGCTCGAGGGCGTCGCCACGCTGCCCGACGACCGGCGCGAGGCGCTGATCATGCGCTTCGCGCTCGGCATGGACAACCGCGAGATCGCGCGGGCGCTCGACCGCAGCGAGGGCGCGACCAAGGTGTTGATCCATCGTGCGATCAAGCAGCTGGAGAAGGGGCTCGAGGAACGTGCAGGGAAGGTCGTAGGCGATGAACGCTGAGTCCACCGATGTCGAGGCGCTGCTGCGCTCTGCGCTCGTGCCGGTCGAGCCATCCGAACGGATGACCGACCGCCTGGAGCGCAGCCTCTCCGACATCACCGACATCGCCGCCGGCGAGCTCGCCGACTGGGAGCTCAGCGCGATGCGCGACCCACGCAACTGGGGCCGTCCGGCGGCCGCCCTGGTCGTCGGCGGCGTCGCCGCCGGCGGACTCGTGCTCGTCCGCGCCCGTCAAGCACGCCGGCGCGACGGCGCTAGCGTGCGCGCGCTGGAGCGCAGCCTGCGCCAGGTCGCCAGCGAGATCCAAACCCGCCTGGATCGCTGACTCACGCGCAGATTCTCTCTCCGTCAAGCCCGCCCTCGGACTCGAACCGAGAACCTCTCCATTACAAGTGGAGTGCTCTACCAATTGAGCTAGGCGGGCAAGATGTAGTCACGCGCCCAGCGAACGCCTTCGGCCTGTGAATTCGCCGTTGGCTCTACTCGAAGCGTGACGCCCCTCTTCGGTGCGTCTGCGACGGGCACAGCATAGATCTCGTCCGTCTCTTGGCAGTAGACGACGAAGATTTCCGCCTCGCCATCGTAGGCTCGCCGCAACGCCGCCTTCGAGTTGGAACGAACGCTCTCGGAGTTGAAATGGACGACGCCACGTCGGAGCCTTCCGGTCTTGCACTGAACCCTGACGAAGTCGCCGTCCAAGTCCAAGACGAGGTCGTAGCGGTGATTGAAGCCGCATGGGAGGAGCACCCGAATACCGCGACGCAGAAGCTCCGACGTGATCACCGCTTCCGTCTGAAGGCCCACATCCACGGTATGCCGGCTCGGTACTCGAGTCCGGAGTCGCCGGATGATCTCGCCGCCATCCACGACATGGACTTTATGCCATGCCGCAGACAGCAGCAAAGCGGGCGCCCCGAGGGGCGCCCGCCTTGGAAAGAGATGCGTCCTGCGGTTTAGCGCGGGGCGCCGCGGGCGCCCCAGCGGCCGCCGATGCCGAAACCGCCGGATGGGATGCCGGCGATCAGGATCAGGACGGCGGCGACGATGCCGACGATCGCGGATCCGGTGATGGCCACCAGCAACAGATAGGCCAGTGCTGCTACGAGCAGTGTGATCAAGAGTCCGACCATTTCGGTTTCCTCCATCTTCGGGGGTTGCAGATGTAGTACCCGGGGCGAGAGAACGGCTAAACGGTCGCTACCGCTTGCGCTACCGCCGAATGACGACAGGCGTGCCGAGCGGCGCCCGACCCATCAGGTACTCGAGGTCGCCATCCGCCGCGCGAAGGCATCCGGCCGAGGCGGCCGCGCCGATCGAGCCCGGGTCGCTCGTTCCGTGGATCGCCATCCGGTCGCCGCCCGTCCAGCCGGGCGGCGTATTGGGCTGAGTCGCGGACAGCGCGAGGATGCAGCAGCCGTAGTAGGAGCCGTAGTCCCCACCGGAGAGCTTGTCCGTGACCGCGAAGCGGCCGGTGGGCGTCGGCGAGCCGGGCCGACCGACGGCCACGCTCAACCGCCGCACCGGCTTGCCGGCGCGACGCAGGACGACGGTCCGGCGCGAGACGTCCGCGACGATCGACCAGTTGGTGCGCCTCACCTCGACAGCGGGTGAGCGGCGCTCGAGCCATCCCAGCGTCCCGTTCGGGAGCTCCGGCGTCGTGACACCGAGCCAGCGACCGGCACGGCGAACGACGCCGAGACGCTGCCTCGAGCCGAACTCGGTGGTGTCGCCGACGCGAAGGGCGACGGGTCCGCCGGGGCGGACGCGCAGGACGACGGTGCGACCCGGTGCTACGGCGACGATCGCTGCGGGCGGCGGCCTCGTGGCCTTGGCGAGCGCCTCGGCCGCGACGGACGCTGCCGCCTTGGTCGAGGCAGCGGCCGCGATGGAAGTGGCGGCTTCGGGATCGACGAGCGGATCATGAGCGACTGGCACTGCCCCGGAGTCCCGGTCGCCGGCGGCCGAGTCGGCCCCCGCGAGCGCTACGGGGACCGTGGCGAGGGCGACGGGTAGGGCGATGGCGAGCAGGCGGGTCGAGCGGCGCACATCGCGTGCATCGGCTCGACGGCCCGATCACTCAAGGCCCGGAACGCTGGGCCCACTGCGGCCGACTAGAGCTGCACCTCGCGCGAGCGCAGGTGCGTGCCGACCTTGCGCTTGACGCGCTGCAGCGCGTTGTCGACCGTCTTGGTGTCGCAGTCGAGCCGCTCGGAGACCGCCTCGTAGCTGTGGCCGTCGAGGTAGAGCGACAGGACCGAGCTCTCGAGCTCGGACAGCACGCTCGACAGGCAGCCGACGAGGCTGTGCAGCTCCTCGCTGGAGATCACCTGGTTGACCGGGTCGTGGACGGTCGGTCCCGGCAGCATCTCGTCGAGCGTCGGATCGCCGTCGCCGCTGGAGGCCGCCGGCGTCTGTGAGAACGAGACGTACTCGTTGAGCGGCGTGTGCTTGTTGCGCGTCGAGGTCTTGACGGCGGTGATGATCTGGCGGGTGATGCAGAGCTCCGCGAAGTTGCGGAAGCTCGACTCGCGGTCGGTGCGGAAGTCGCGAACGGCCTTGTAGAGGCCGACCAGTCCCTCCTGAATCAGGTCGTCGGCGTCACCGCCGATCAGGAAGTAGGAGCTCGCCTTGAGCCGCACGAAGCCGTAGTAACGCCGGACGATCTTGTCGTAGGCGTCGGGACGGCCTTGCTTGGCGAGGGCGATCAGGTAGTTGTCCTCCAGCTCGAGTTGAGCCTGGGATCGGGCCAACGGGGACTGGGAAATCGTTGCAGCCATGCATGCTCCTTCCGGACCGGAATCGGCCCTTGAAGCTCATGGCGCGCTACCTCCCCTGGCGCCGCGCTCATCAGCGAAGGTCAAGCCTTAAGCTCAACTCCACCCTTATCTGAGCGGCAGTATTCAGAGGTTATGGAGCCTTGTCAAGCCCGGCTTCGCGCAAATGCAAGATTCCGTACAGCAGCGCCGCCGCCGCCGTGGAGACGTTCAACGAGTTCAACCGACCGCGCTGAGGCAGCGCGACGAGCTGGTCGCAGCTGTCGGCGACGCGTGGGCGCAGACCCCGCCCCTCCGATCCGAGGACCAGCACGACCCTGCCGCGGTAGTCAAGCGTGGCGTAGTGGGCGGCCTCGGAGCCGGCCTCGGCGCCGTAGACCCACGCGCCCGCCTGCTTCGCATCGCCGAGCCAGTTGGCGAGGTTGCCGACGCGTGCGACCGGCAGATGCTCGACCGCGCCCGCGGAGGCCTTGGCGGCGGCGGCGGTGACCTCCGCCGAGCGGCGCTCCGGGATCACGACGCCGCTGGCGCCGGCGCTCTCGGCCACCCTGCAGACGGCGCCGAGGTTGTGCGGGTCCTGGACCTCGTCGAGGCAGACGACCAGCGCGTCCTCGGCTGCGAGCAGCTCGTGGGCGTCGACATAGCGGTAGGCCGAGACCTCGGCGCAGACGCCCTGGTGCTCGGCGGAGCCGCACAGCCGCTCGACCTCCGCGCCGTCGACGACGCGCGTGTCGCTGCCGCGCAACCACTCCTCGCCGTCTAGGGCGCGCTGCGTCGCCCAGATGCGCTCGACCGCGCGCGGTCCGCGCAGCGCCTCGCGCACGGGGTTGCGCCCGTAGACGATCACGTGCTGCGCACGAGCCGCGCGCCGTCGCCGGTGTCACGGACGGTCCAGCCGAGCGCGGCCAGCCGGTCACGAATCGCGTCGGCGCGCTCGAAGTCTCGCGACGCGCGCGCATCCTGGCGCTCCGCGAGCAGTCGCGCGGCCTCGGGGTCGACCTCGACATCCTCGTCGCCGGCCGCGAGCAGGCTCTCGAGGCCGAGCGCGTGGAGCATCTCCTCGAGTCGTCCGGCGCCGATCCGCTCTCCCGAGTCGAGCCGCCGGTTCGCCTCCGCGACCCACTCGAACAGGACCGCCCGGGCGGCCGGCGTGTTGAAGTCGTCGGCGAGCGCGTCGAAGAAACGCTCGGCATAGCCGTCGAGGTCCTGCGGGGCCGGCGCGTCGGGGTCGAGGCGACGACACAGCTCGCGTATGCGCTCGACCGCGCGACCGGCCTCCGCCAGTGCCTCCGCCGAGAAGGCGATCGGCTGGCGATAGTGCCCGCCGACGAAGTACATGACCAGCGCGTCGCGGCCGTGCTCGTCGAGCGCCCCGTGCAGCAGCCGGATGTTGCCGACCGACTTGGCCATCTTCTCGTCGCCCATCCGCACCATGCCGTTGTGCATCCAGATCCGCGCGAGCGGCTCGCCGCGCGCCGCCTCGGTCTGCGCGATCTCGTTCTCGTGATGGGGGAAGACGAGGTCCGAGCCACCGCCGTGGATCTCGAAGTCCGTGCCGAGCAGCTGCTCGGCCATCGCCGAGCACTCGATGTGCCAGCCGGGACGCCCGTCGCCCCAGGGCGCGGGCCAGCAGGTGTCCTCGCCCTCCTTGTGAGCCTTCCAAAGGGCGAAGTCCTCGCGGTTGCGCTTCAGCGCCGCGGCGTCGTCGCCCTCGCCCTGCTCGCGCTCCTCGCGCGGACGGTTCGAGAGCTTGCCGTAGTCGGCGAAGCTCGAGACGTCGAAGTAGACGTCGCCGCCCGCGGCATAGGCGTGGCCGCCGTCGATCAGCGCCTGGATCAGGTCGACGATCGGGCCGATCGTGTCGACCGCGCGC
>DATABV010000181.1:0-13191 GCA_036259395.1 Thermoleophilaceae bacterium
GCGAGGCGACCGCGCTGCCGATCCTGCGCAAGGACTTCACCGTCGACCCGTACATGCTCTACGAGGCACGGGCGGCTGGGGCCGATGCCGTGCTGCTGGTCGTCGGGTCGATTGACGAGGCTGAGCTGGCCGAGTTGCTGGCCGCCTCGCGGACTCTCGACCTCGACGCGATCGTCGAGGTCCACGAGCCCGACGAGCTCGAGCTGGCGCTCGCTGTCGACGCCGACGTGATCGGGATCAACAACCGCGACCTCGCCGACTTCAGCGTCGACGTCGCTCGGACGTTCGACCTGCTGCCGGATGTGCCCGCTGGCAAGGTCGTGGTGTCGGAGTCGGGCATCGTGCGGCGCGAGCAGATCGAGGAGCTCGAGCGTGTCGGCGTCGACGCCGTGCTCGTCGGCGAGACGGTCATGCGCGCGGACGATCCAGAGGCGGCCGTGCGAGCACTTGTCGGCCACGAGCACTCGGTCGCAAGCGATGGTCCGTCCGGCGGCGTTTAGCCTCGCTTAAGCACCACCGCTAAAACTGCGTTCCATGAACGAGACGACCCCGCCACAGAAGCGCTCATCGATTTCGACCTTTCTGGCCGGGGCGCTTGGGGGCCTGATCGTGCTCGTCCTCGGCGCCGCGCTGATCGCGACCGACGTGATCGACACCGGCGACGAGACGACGCGCGTCGTTCGCGAGAGCGTCCCGGTCCGCGACGTCGCCGACTCCACGGCGAGCCCCGGGGGGCGCACGGTCGCCGACATCTACAAGCGCGAGGGCGCCGGCGTGGTCTTCGTCCTCGCCGAGGGCGCGAGCGAGAGCACGTCGCCGTTCGGTCCGCCCGGCGGCGGTGGGCAGGCGAGCGGCTCCGGCTTCGTCGTCGACAAGGACGGCACGATCATCACCAACGCGCACGTCGTCGGCGGGGCCGACGAGGTCCAGGTCAGGTTCGAGGAGGACGGTGACGCCGTCGACGCCGAGGTTGTGGCCAGCGATCCAGACACCGACGTGGCGATCCTCAAGGTCGACCCCGACGATGCGGACCTGCAGCCGCTGCCGCTCGGGGACAGCTCTGAGACACAGGTCGGCGACCCGGTGGTCGCGATCGGCAACCCGTTTGGCTACACGCGCTCGGTCACGACCGGAATCGTCTCCGCCAAGCAGCGCCAGATCGAGGCGCCGAGCGGGTTCTCGATCGCGAACGTGATCCAGACCGACGCGTCGATCAACCCCGGCAACTCCGGCGGCCCGCTGCTCGACGCCGACGGCAAGGTGATCGGCATCAACTCGCAGATCGCCACCGGTGGCTCGCAGGGCTCGGTCGGCATCGGCTTCGCGGTGCCGATCGACACCGTCAAGGAGCTCCTGCCGCGGCTCAAGCGGGGCGACGAGATCGAGCGTGCGTTCCTCGGCATCGAGATGATCGGGGTGACCGAGGAGATCGCCCGCGACCTCAACCTCGCCGCCGACGAGGGCGCGTTGATCCAGGACGTGGTCGAGGGCGGCCCCGCCGACGAGGCGGGCCTGCGCGACGGCGGCACCCAGCTCGGCGAGCAGCTCTCTGCCGGCGGCGACCTGATCGTCGAGGTCGACGGCGACGAGATCCGGACCTCCGACGATGTCCCAGCGGCGATCGAGGACCGCAAGCCGGGCGACGAGGTCGAGATCGTCTTCTACCGCGGTGACGAGCGCAAGACTGCCACGGTCGAGCTCGGCAAGCGGCCGTCGTCACTCAACGCCACCGAGCAGCAGCCCGACGACGGAGGCGGCATACCCGACCTCCCATAGGACGGGCCTGCGACGATGGTCCCGTGACCCGGATCAAGTCGTGCGGCATCACCAACCTCGACGACGCCGAGCTGGCGGTCGAGCTGGGAGCTTGGGCAGTCGGCCTGATCCTCTGGCCGGGAAGCCGGCGCGCCTGCGCGCCGGCGGCTGCCGAGCAGATCGGCGCTGCGCTGCACCGCCGCTGCGAGATCGCGGGCGTGTTCGTCAACGCGACGCTCGACGAGGTGGCGCTCGCCGCCGACCGCTATGGCCTGACGCTGCTGCAGCTGCACGGCGACGAGGGGCCGGCGTACTGCCGCGAGGCCGCCCGCCGCACCGGCTGCAAGGTGATGAAGGCGGTGCGCGTCAAGGACGCCGCGGTCGTGCGCGGCGTGGAGGCCTTTCGAACCGACTACCACCTGCTCGACGCCTACGTGCCCGGCACGCGCGGCGGCACCGGCGAGACGTTCGCATGGGACCTGCTGCGCCACCACCGCGGTAGCGTCCCGGTCGTGCTCTCGGGAGGCCTGACCGCAGACAACGTCGACGCGGCGATCGCCGCCGCGCGGCCATACGCCGTCGACAGCGCCAGTGGCACCGAGTCCGCACCGGGCCGCAAGGACCCGGCGAAGCTGCAGGCGTTCGCGCGCGCGGTGGAGCACGCCGACGACCGAGAGCCCGCCGGCGCATGAGCACCGGGGCCGGCCAGGCGCCACGGGGGGCGGGAGCCCCCCGACCCGATTCCGGGGGGCGCGAGCGTGAGTTCGGTCCCTATGGCGGCCGCTTCGTTCCGGAGACCCTCATTCCGGCGCTCGACGAGCTGGACCAGGCCTGGATAGCGGCCTGCGGCGATGCCGGCTTCGCCGCCGAGCTGAGCGCGCTGTTGCGCGACTACGTCGGCCGTCCGACGCCGCTTTACCTAGCCCGTCGCCTCTCGGCGGAGGTAGGGGGTGACGTCTACCTCAAGCGCGAGGACCTCAACCACACGGGCGCCCACAAGATCAACAACGCGCTTGGTCAGGCGCTGCTCGCCAAGCGGATGGGCAAGCGGCGGATCATCGCCGAGACCGGCGCCGGCCAGCATGGCGTCGCCAGCGCGACCGCCTGCGCGCTGCTCGACCTCGAGTGCGTCGTCTACATGGGCAGTGAGGACATGCGCCGCCAGCGGCCGAACGTCGAGCGGATGGGCCTGCTCGGCGCGCGCGTCGAGGCTGTCGAGGCCGGCGCCCGGACCCTCAAGGAGGCGGTGAGCGCGGCGATCCGCGACTGGGTGGCGAACGCCGAGACCACCCACTACGTCATCGGCTCGGCGGTCGGGCCGGCGCCATACCCCGCGCTCGTGCGCGACCTGCAGCGAGTGATCGGCGACGAGCTGCGCGACCAGGTCCAGCAGATCGCCGGACGGCTGCCCGACCGCGTGATCGCCTGCGTCGGCGGGGGGTCGAACTCGATCGGCGCCTTCGCTCCGTTCGTGCTCGACAGCCAGGTCGAGCTGGTCGGCGTCGAGGCGGCGGGCGAGGGGATCGCCAGCGGCCGCCACTCGGCTCCGCTGACGACCGGCGCACGTGGCGTGCTGCACGGCGCGATGTCGGCGGTGCTCCAGGACGACGACGGCCAGGTGCTCGAGGCCCATTCGATCTCAGCCGGGCTCGACTATCCCGGCTCGGGGCCGGAGCACGCCTGGCTGCGCGACGAGGGCCGCGTTCGCTACGTCGCCGTCGAGGACGATGCCGCCGTGGACGCCTTCAAGCGGCTGTCGCGGCTCGAGGGGATCATTCCGGCGCTCGAGCCCTCGCACGCGCTCGCCTGGCTGCTCGCCAATCCCAATCCCGGCGGCGTCGACGCGCTCGTGCTGTCGGGCCGCGGCGACAAGGACCTCGCCGAGGTGCTGGCTAGGTGAGCGCCGTCGAGGAGCTCGCCGGCGGGCAGCGGATCGCCGCGGCCTTCGCCGGACACGGCAAGCGGGCGGCGCTGATGCCATACCTGATGGGCGGCCATCCCAGCATCGACGAGTCGCTCGCCGCCGGGCTCGCGGCCGCCGATGCCGGCGCCGACCTGATCGAGCTGGGGATCCCGTTCTCGGACCCGCTCGCCGACGGCCCGGTGATCCACGCCGCCGGCACGGCCGCGCTGCGAGACGGCGTCGCCCCGGACGACGTGCTCGAGATCTGCGCGCGGCTCTCCGACCGCATCCCCGTTGTCCTGATGGTCTACGCGAACGTCGTCCTCGCGGGCGGGACCGACCGGTTCGTCCGGCGGGCGGCCGAGGTGGGGGCCGCGGGACTGATCGTGCCGGACATGCCGCAGGACGAGGCCGCCTCGACGCGGGCGCTCTGCGACGCGTCCGGGCTGGCGCTCGTACCGCTGGTCGCTCCCTCGAGCACGGCCGATCGAGTTGCCGAGGTTGGCCGCGAGGCGCGCGGATTCGTGTACGCGGTCTCGCTGGCGGGGACGACCGGCGAGCGCGACGAGCTGCCGCCCGACCTGCCCCGGCTGGTCGAGCGCGTCCGAGCGGCCGCCGCCGTACCGGTCGCGGTCGGCTTCGGCATCTCGACGGGCGCGCAGGCCGCGACCGTCGGCGACCTCGCGGACGGCGTCATCGTCGGCAGCCGGGTCGTCCGCGCAGCCGGCGAGGGCGGCGCCGAGGCGGTCGGCCGGGTCGTCGGCGAGCTCGCCGACGCCCTCGCCGAGCGGCACCTGTAATCTGGCGCGCCGATGATCGTCCTAGTCACACTCACCGTCGGGCTCGTAATCTGGATCGTCGCCTGGTCGTTTGGCATCAAGGCGTTCGACGCGTTCCTGTTCACGGCCTTGATCGCCTTCGTCGCCGCCGCTGTCCAGATCGCCCTCCCGTTCGTCAAGCAGATCGTGACGGGCAAGCCCGCCACGCCCGGCGAGCAGTAGCGGCCGCCGCTCGGAACCCGGCGCCGGTGCGCCGCTCTATTGCGATCCTCGTGGCCGTCCTCGCGGCTCCGCTGGCCGCCTGCGGCGGGGGCGGCGACGACGAAGACTCGACCCGTGTCCGGGGCGACACCCTGACGATCTACGCCAGCCTGCCCAGCCACGGACTGGACGCACCGGCCGGCGACGACGCGGCGGTCGGGATGCGACGCGCCCTCGCCGACGCGCGCGGGCGCGCGGGCGGACGGTCGATCCGGTTTGTGCGGATGTCGTCGACGAGGCCCGGCGACCGGGCCTGGGATCCGGGGACCGTCGAGGCCAACGCCGACCGCGCGGCTGACGACCCGACGACGATCGCCTACCTCGGCGAGCTCGACCGCGGCGGCTCCGCCGTGTCCCTGCCGGTGACGAACCGCAGGCAGATCCTCCAAATCTCCCCGGCGGACGCGTTGACCAGCCTGACTCGGACGCCCCCCGGGCGTCCGCGCGCCGGGCCGGAGCGCTACTACCCGGGCGAGCGCCAGACCTTTGTCCGCCTCGTCTCGCCGGACCTCGTGGCGGCGCGCCGGATCGTCGCCGAGCTGCGCGAGCACGGCACGCGCCGGCTGGCGATCGTCACCGGCGACGGTGTCGCCGACCATGAGCTCGAGGCGATGATCCTCGGCCTGATCGGCGAGGGCCAGCCGCGGACCGTCACGCGGGTCGGCGCGCCGAATGCGGACGACGATCCCGCGCGCGTCGCCGAGCTCACCGACGAGCTTGCCGAGGCGGCGCCGCAGGCGATCGTCTACGCCGCCGACTCCGAACCGCGCGCTTGGGCGACGTTGGCGGCCCTCGCAGCCCGGCTGCCGGGCGTGCCCGTGATCGAGGGTCCGGCGCTGGCACAGCCCAGCGCACATGTCGAGGGCGACGGCAACTGCGCTAACGCCGGCGTCCCAGCCGAGTCGGCGCTGTCGCGAGCGGCGCGCCGGCGGCTTGAGACGATCCGCCATCAGGGCGGACGCGACCTTGGCGTCGAGGCCCTGCTCGGCTACGACGCGATGCGGCTCGCGCTCGCGGCGATCGACAGCGGCGGGCCGGACCGGCTTGACGTAGTGCGCGCTGCGAAGGCGCTCGCGGCCGACTACCGGCTTTGCGGCTAGCTGCTGCGGAGGCAGGGCCGCCCGGGGCTAGCCGGGGAGGCTGAGCTCGGCGGTCTGGTCGTCGAGCCGGACGGCGCCCTCGCGCTCGGCCTCCTCGGCGACCACGCGCGCTACCTCGCGGGCGACGTCGCGGTTGAAGACAGAGGGGATGATGTAGTCCTCGGTCAGCTCGTCGTCGTCGATGCACTCGGCGATCCCCTTCGCGGCCGCGATCTTCATCTCCTCGCTGATCTTGCGCGCGCGCACGTCGAGCGCGCCGCGGAAGATGCCCGGGAAGGCGAGCACGTTGTTGATCTGGTTCGGGTAGTCGGAGCGCCCGGTCGCCATCACGCGCACGTAGGGGGCGGCGTCCTCGGGCCTGACCTCGGGGTTGGGGTTGGCCATCGCGAAGACGAACGGCTCCGCGTTCATCCGCTGCAGATCCTGCGCGGAGATGATGCCTGGGCCGGACAGCCCGCAGAAGAGGTCGGTGCCCTCGAGCACCTCGGCCGGCGAGCCGTCGCGGCGCTCGTGGTTGGTGTTTTCGGCAAGCCAGCGCTTCGGCGAGTTCATCGAACCGGCCTCGTAGTCCTCGCGGCCGGTGTGGATCGCCCCGAAGCGGTCGCAGGCGACGACCCGGGTGATGCCGGCTCCCATCAGGATCTTCGCGACGGCGACGCCCGCGGCGCCCGCGCCGGCCATCGAGACCGACAGGTCCTCGATGTTGCGGCCGGTCAGCCGGCACGCGTTCAGCAGTGCCGCCAGCACGACGATCGCGGTGCCGTGCTGGTCGTCGTGGAAGACGGGGATGTCGAGCTCCTCGATCAGCCGCTGCTCGATCTCGAAGCAGCGCGGGGAGGAGATGTCCTCGAGGTTGATCCCGCCGAACGTCGGCGCCATCAGCTTGACGGTCTCGACGATCTTGTCGGGGTCCTTGGTGTCGAGCGCGATCGGGAAGGCGTCGACGTCGGCGAACTCCTTGAAGAGCATCGCCTTGCCCTCCATCACGGGCATCGCGGCCTCGGGCCCGATGTCGCCGAGGCCGAGCACCGCGGTGCCGTCGGTGACGACCGCCACCGTGTTGGCCTTGATCGTGTACTTGAACGCCTTTTGGCGGTTCTCGGCGATCGCTGTGCAGACGCGCGCGACGCCAGGGGTGTAGGCCATCGAGAGGTCGTCGCGCGTCTTCAGCGCCGACGACAGCCCGGTGTAGATCTTGCCGCGCCGGTGCAGCTCGAAGGTGCGGTCGGTCGTCTCGACGAGCTTGGCCTCCTGGACGCTCTGGACCGCCTTGATCACGCGCCCGCGGTGGTCCTGGCTCTCGCAGTCGATCGTGATCTCGCGGATCGTCCCGTCGCCGCCCGCCTCGACCGTGTCGACGGCGACGATCGCGCCGCCGACCTTGCTGATCGCCGCGGTCACCTTGCTCAGCGTGCCCGACTCGTGCGGCAGCTCGACGCGGAGGGTTAGGGAGAACTGGGCGCTGGGAATGGCCATGACGGGAGGCGAAACATATCGGCCGCGCCAGTCCGGCTCGGGCCGCGCGGCTCAGTAGCCTGGGCGCGTGCCGCCGCAGCCGCCCAAGGAGCTGTTCCTGATCGACGGGAACAGTCTGGTGTACCGCGCCTTCTTCGCCCTTCCAGAGTCGATCGCCACCTCGCGCGGGCAGCCGACCAACGCGATCTTCGGCTTCGCGTCGATGCTCGTGAAGCTGCTGACCGAGTTCGGCCCGAAGCCGACGATCGTCGTCTGGGACGCCGGCGCCTCGGGGCGCAAGGAGGTCTACCCCGAGTACAAGGGCGACCGCCCGTCGCGGCCCGACCTGCTGCGCGAGCAGTTCCCGCACTTCACGCCGCTGGTCGAGGCGTTCGGCTACATGAACGTCAGCTGCGCCGGCTACGAGGCCGACGACGTGATCGCGACGCTCGCGCGCCGGGCGCGCGAGCACGGCACCGAGGTGATGATCGTCACCGGCGACCGCGACACCTTCCAGCTCGTCGAGGACGGCGTGCGCGTGATGGCGACCGGCCGCGGCATCACCGACACGAAGATCTACGACCGTCAGGCGGTCATCGACCGCTACGGGATCGAGCCCGAGCTGATCCCGGACTTCTATGGCCTCAAGGGCGACACCTCGGACAACATCCCAGGCGTCCCCGGGATCGGCGACAAGACCGCCGCGACGCTGCTGCAGCAGTTCGGCGACCTCGAGTCGATCCTCGCGAGCGTTGACCAGATCTCCGGCGCCAAGCGCAAGCAGAACCTCGTCGACCACGCCGAGGACGCGCGCATCTCGAAGCAGCTCGCGACCTCGATCCGCGACGTGCCGGTCGACGCGATTGACCTCGACCACCTGCTCGCCCGCGAGCCCGACCGCGCCCGCCTGCGCGAGGTCTTTCGCGAGTTCGAGCTGCGCGATCCGTTGCGCCGGCTCGAGGAGGCGCTCGGCGACGGCGAGGCCGCCGCGCCGATGCCGGCCGCCAGCGAGACGGTCGCCGTGCGAGTGCGCCGCGTCGAGCCGGCCGCGCTGGCGACGCTGAGCGGCGACCACCCGGCGCTCTGGGCCGACCGTCCCGAGCCGCCGGAGGGTCAGCTGCCGGGCATGGGCGACGACGCGCCGTTGACCTTCGCCGCCTACGGCGGCAACAAGGAGGCGCTGGCCGGCGAGGCCGAGACGCTGACCGAGGTTGTCGCCGCCTGGGGCGACCGGCCGCTGACCGTCCACGACTGGAAGACGCTGACCGTCTCCGAGCAGCCTGTCGCCTCGTGGGCGACAGCCGACGACGACGGCGGCGGGCCGGCGATCTCCGCGCCGCCGCTCCAGCACGACACGCTCGTCGCGGCGTATCTGATCGACCCCGCACGCCGCAGCTATCCGCTCGACGAGCTCGCGAGCGATCTCGGGCTCGGCGCGGAGATCCAGGGCGCGACGGGGGAGGACCGCTCGAAGGAGGCGGCCGAGCAGGCCGTCCTGCTCCACGCGCTCGCCGCGCGCCAGCGCGAGACGCTCGACGAGCTCGGGCTGACGCGGCTGCTCGAGGAGGTCGAGCTGCCGCTGGTCGAGGTGCTGGTCGAGATGGAGCGCGCCGGCGTACGGCTCGACGTCGGTCGCGTGCGCGAGATCGCCACCCGGATCGGCGACGAGGCGACCGCGCTCGAGCGCCGGATCTGGGAGGCGGCCGGCGAGGAGTTCACGATCGGCTCGCCGCAGCAGCTCGCCGAGATCCTCTTCACCAAGCTCGAGCTGTCGAAGAAGCGGCGCGGCAAGACCGGCTTCTCGACCGACGCCCGCGTGCTCGCGGCGATTCGCCACGAGCACGAGATCATCCCGATGATCGAGGAGTGGCGCGAGCTGACCAAGCTCAAGTCGACCTACCTCGATGCGTTCCCCTCGCTGCTCGGCGACGACGGACGGCTGCGCACCACGTTCAGCCAGGTGACCGCCGCGACCGGCCGCCTCTCGAGCAGCAACCCCAACCTCCAGAACATCCCGGTGCGCACCGAGCGCGGCCGCGAAATCCGCGCCTGCTTCGTCGCCGAGGACGGCTGCCGCCTGATCTCCGCCGACTACTCCCAGGTCGAGCTGCGGCTGCTCGCCCACATCGCCGGCGAGGAGGTGCTCAAGGAGATCTTCCGCCGCGGCGAGGACGTCCACACCGCCACCGCCGCCTGGATCCTCGGCGACGACGGCGAGGGCCCTGTCGATCCCGGCACCCGCTCGAAGGCCAAGATGGTCAACTACGGGATCGTCTACGGCCTCTCCGCCTTCGGCCTCGCCGACCGCCTGCAGATCCCCCAGGAGGAGGCCCAGCAGTTCATCGACCGCTACCTCGAGCGCTTCCCCGCCGTCAAGGCGTTCATCGACTCGACGGTCGAGCGCGCCACCGACGAGGGCTTCGTCGCGACCGAGTTCGGCCGCATCCGCCGCATCCCCGAGCTGCGCGCCCGCAACCGCCAGACCCGCATGCTCGGCGAGCGGCTCGCGGTCAACATGGTGATCCAGGGCACAGCCGCGGACATCATCAAGGTGGCGATGGTCAATTCGGTCCGCGCGCTGCGCGACGCCGGCCTGCGCACCCGGCTCGTGCTCCAGATCCACGACGAGCTGCTCTTCGAGGGCCCGGGGTCAGAGGTCGCGGACGCTTCCACGATCGTGCAGCGCGAGATGGCCGCCGCCTTCGAGATGGATCCGCCGCTGGACACCGACGTCGGCGTCGGGACCAACTGGCTCGAGGCCAAGTAGCCGTGGACCGCTGGGTCGCCGTCGTCGCGATGGTTGCCGCCGGCGGCCTCGTCGCCATGCAGGCCCCGATCAACTCCACGCTCGGCAAGTCCGTCGGCACCTTCGCCGCCGCCTCCGTCTCCTTCGCGGTCGGCCTCGCCGTCCTCGTGGGCATAACGGCGCTGTTCGCCGGCGGCTTCGGCGAGGTGGCCAATGCCGCCGACCTGCGCTGGTACTACCTCACGGGCGGTCTGCTCGGAGCCGCCTACGTCACCACCGTCCTCGTCGCGGTCCGGACGCTCGGAGCCGGCGGCGTCACCGCGGCCACGATCACCGGCCAACTGACGCTCGCCGTCATCATCGACCGCCTCGGCTGGTTCGGCATCGACAAGCAGGGCTTCACCTTCCAACGCATCCTCGGCATCGCCCTGCTGGCTGTCGGCACCTTCCTGGTCGTCCGCGGCAAGTAGCGGTTCTTCAGGCTAGGGACAGACCGTGCAGGCCGCGGGTCCTGTCTCCGATTTTGGTTCACGTGCTCGTTCCTGCGCGCGCGAACGCAAAATCGTCGCCACCCGCGGATCAGCATGCAAAGCCTGCGTGACAGCGTGCGACGAATCGGTAACTGCGGTTCGACGCCGAGACTCGGCGGGCTTAGGGTCGGCGAGCGCGGAGGGTTGAAGCAGACAGGCGTGCTGCACGTAATTGATACCTACGATGTTCGGCTAGCCGCCGAATCCGGTTCGAGTCCGGCGCCCTCCGCCGACATAGCCAGAGGCGAGGCCGAAGCTGACGCGAAGCGCTAACGTGGGCGCTGGGTATCAATTGCGTGTGGGGTGGCTCCCCACTTCAACAGTCTTCGGCCCGCCCCTGGCGGGTCGTCGGCTTTTCAAGGGCGGAGGTGGCTATTCGCAGAGCTCCAAGCCGCGCTCGATCAGCGGAGAGATGTCCACGCGAAGCGGCGGTCCGTCGTCCGGTAGATCGTAAGCTGGGTCCTCTCGCCAAATCGGCTCGATGTCCGCGTAGCCGGCGCCCTTAGCCGTGCCGTTCACTGCGTACTCAGAGCCGTCGGGCGTTGTGAAGACGACGCCTGGGCCGTCGCAACTCAGCACTCCGCGATCGACGGTGAGCGGCCAGTCAGCTCCGAGCTCGGCTCGGGACACGGCGCCTGGGTTCTCCGCTCCCTGGTTGGCCGACCTCGACGACTCGTCGCAGCCGTGCGCGATCAACGCAGTGACCAGCACCAGCCACCAGGCTGCCATGCGATGCACGGCTACTCGTCGTCCTTCTTCGCGGACAGCGTGACTGTCGCGTTGTCGCTCACCCGGGCGCCCGCCGGAGGATCCTGGGACACGACGACCCAGTTGCGGTCCCACAGCAACAGACGGCCCTGGCCAGTAGCGTCGCGCTCATCCAAGTTGTAGAGCCCGGCTGCCTGCATCGTGTCCTGTGCGTACTGGTGGTTCTCACCAACGACGTCGGGCACCGTGATGAGGTTCGCCGCCGGCTTGGGCTTTGGCTTTGGAGCCGAGGCCGGCTTGGCCTCGACGGTCTCAGTGACCGTCTCCGGCGGCGGGGCCTTCTCAACGATCGTCTTCTCCACCGTTTGTGCCGCCTCATCCGTGCCGCAGCCTGCCGACGCTACAAGCGCGACCGTAGCCGCGCACGCGAGCTTCCTCAAGGGTGACCCTCCCGAGTCGAGACTTTTCTGTAATTCGGCGACCCTATCCGTGATTTGTTCCATTCGCCAGTACACGGGTCTTCCGCGGGTTGCGACGGTGGCGGGATTCGCGCGCAGGCGCAGCAGGCGCGCAGCCCCTGCCAACTGTCCAGGTGGAGCGCCCTCAGCCGCAGGGAGCGCTCGGCACGGGGCGGAGTCGCCGCGGAGCCGAGCACGGAAACCGCCACCGGAGACGGGACCCGCGGCCTGCGCGGCTTAGCCCTAGCCTGAGCTAGGCAGCGGCTGAAGTGGGGACCGGAGCCCGGCGTGTCGGTGATGGCGCAGCCGTGACGATCTCCGGTGAGGCGATGTTCCAGTAGTGGCGGAAGGACCAGTCGACGAGGGCTGGCTTCTCCATCAGCCCGACGATCCGGTTCATCAGCGGCGGATGGATGCGCGGGACGAGCTTCTGGGTGCGCAGCATCCACCTGAACTTCCACTCGTGCTCGGCGTTGAAGGCGAAGTAGGCGCCGAGTCCCTGCTCGCGGGTCTTCTCGCCGACGAGCACGGAGCGCAGCTCGCGGCCGCAGGCGATGCCGAAGTAGAGGGCGGTGCGGATGCCCTCGGCGGTCAGTGGGAGGCAGTGGCCGGCGGAGTCGCCGGCGAAGAAGATGCCGTCCTCGACGGAGTCGCGCAGCTTGTGCGGGATCCAGTTGCCCTGGTAGCCGATTGGCTCGGAGCCGAGGTCCTTGGCGAGCTTGACGGTGTTGTCCTTGACGTGGAAGCGCGGGTCGAAGGAGCCGACGCCGATCCGCAGCTCGTCGCGCGCGGGGAAGCTCCAGCCGTAGCCGGCGGGGACGATCGAGCGGTCGATCCAGATCGCAAGGTCGTTGCCCTGGCCGGCGGGATGGACCTCGAGGCCGCGCGAGAGCGGGGCGTCGGGCGGCTGGTAGGCGGGATCGTCGTCCGTGCCGGCGAGCACGCGGCGCCAGCCGAGGCAGTCGACGATCAGCGGTGCGGTCAGGTCGCCGCGGTCGGTGTGGACGGTGTTGCCGCTGCGGCCATCGACTTTGGCCGTCTCGAACTCGGCGTCGCCCTGCGCGGCGAGCAGGTTGCACAGCTCGGGGTAGTCGAAGGTCGAGAACGTCCAGGGAAGCGGCCAGCGCGCCGTGCCGTGGGGCGTGCCGACGACGAGCTCGGAGAAGGTCTGGCGGTGGGCGCCCATCAGGCCGAGCGCCTCTAGCCAGCCGGTCGGGATGCCGCAGGCGGAGGTCTGGCGCTCGCCGATCTCGTAGCGGTCGAGCATCAGCACGCGGGCCGGCGTCCCGTCGGCGCGGGTGGCGCCGCCGAGCTCGCGGGCGACCGCGAGGCCCGCGAAGCTGGCGCCGCAGATGAGGACGTCGTAGTCGCCGGAGAGCGGGGTCCGCTCGTCGCCGCGCTTGGTTGCTCTGACCGGCATCGGACGGGCAGCGTAGCCGTCGAGCGTGAAGGAGCGCGGGATGCGGCTCGTGCCGTACGCCGCTAACCTACGCCGT
>DATABV010000182.1:0-1902 GCA_036259395.1 Thermoleophilaceae bacterium
GGCCTGATCCTGTCCGGCGGCAAGGGCACGCGGCTGCGGCCGATCACCCACACGAGCGCCAAGCAGCTCGTCCCCGTCGCGAACAAGCCGGTGCTCTTCTACGGCATCGAGGCGATGGCGGCAGCGGGGATCGAGGAGGTCGGGATCATCATCGCGCCGGAGACCGGCGACGAGATCCGGACCGTCGCCGGCGATGGATCGGCCTTCGGCGTGCGGATCGAGTACATCGAGCAGGACGCGCCGCTCGGACTCGCCCACGCCGTGCTGACGGCCGAGCCGTTCATCGGCGACTCGCCGTTCGTGATGTACCTCGGCGACAACCTGCTGCGCGACGGGATCACCGAGCTGACCGAGACCTTCGCGAGCGAGCAGCCCGACGCGCTGATCCTGCTGACGCCGGTGCCGGATCCCGAGCACTACGGCGTCGCCGAGCTGTCCGACGGCAGCGTCGCGCGGCTCGTCGAGAAGCCGGCGAACCCGCAGAGCGACCTCGCACTGGTCGGCGTTTACATGTTCACGCCGTCGATCTTCGAGGCGGCGAAGGCGATCGAGCCTTCGGCGCGCGGCGAGCTCGAGATCACCGACGCGATCCAGTGGCTGGTGGACGGCGGCCGCCGCGTCGACCCGCACATCGTCCACGGCTGGTGGAAGGACACCGGCCAGGTCCAGGACATGCTCGAGGCCAACCGCCTGATCCTCGACGACATCGAGGAGCGCCACGACGGCGAGGTCGTCGACTCGCGCGTCGAGGGACGGGTCTGCATCGAAGCGGGCGCGCGGCTCGAGCGGGCGACGGTTCGCGGCCCGGCGATCATCGGCGCGGGAGCGAAGATCGTCGACGCATACATCGGGCCGTACACCGCGATCGGCGACCGCGTGACGATCTCGCACGCCGAGCTCGAGCACTCGATCGTCCTCGCCGACTCGTCGATCTGCGACCTCGAGTCGCGCGTCGAGGCGAGCCTGATCGGCCGCAACGTCAACATCGGCCGCGGGCCGAAGATGCCGCGCGCGTACCGGTTCGTCGTCGGCGACAACGCCGAGATTTCGATCCTCTAGTACGACGCGGCGGCCGATGATGGATTGGCACGCCCTGGCGAGGCCAATCCATCATTGGGCGCGGACACGCCGTGGCGCCGACTAGGGCTCGGTCAGCGTCGCGCGCGTAAAGCGGGCGCTGGCGCCGCGCTGGCCACCGACGGTGAGGCCGACGCGGGCGGTCTCGTCGACGGGGGAGCGCCAGTGGGGGCCGACGGGCAGCCAGCGCACGCCGTCGGAGCTGGCGTAGAACTTGTAGCGGCGGCCGCTGGCGACGATCCGCAGGTGGGCGAAGCGACCGCGCAGCTGCACGCGGTTGCCGCGCTCGGTCGGGCGGGCGCCGCGGCGCCACTCCGTGATCGCCGCGAACTCGCCGTCGACCCGGTTGCGGGCCTCGATCGCGATGCCGATCGACCGGCCGCCGATGTCGAACGGACCGCCGCGGGTGACGGCCACGCCGGCGAGCTCGCGCCCGCGAACCGACGCGCGGTCGACGACCGCGGTGACAGTGAAGCGGTCACCGGCGAGGCGGCGCGTCAGCAGCCCCGCGTCGAAGCGCTGCGCGAGCACGCGCGGCGAGATCGCCCGGTTAGTCGAGCGGACCGGCGCGCGCAGCGTCAGGCCCCCATCGACGCGGATCCGCGGCGGATGCGTGCCCGGCCACTCCCATTCGGGCGCGAGGGCCGGGCCGCCGAACGCGTCGTCGAAGGTGACCGGCAGCGCCCCAGCCGCCGGCGGCAGCGGCCGGCCGTCGCCGATCGCCGGCCAGCCGTCTGGCCGCCAGGTCAGCGGCGCCATGTGCAGCTGGCGCCCGCCGAGGATTCCCCGTCCGGCCCGGTAGGCGTGGAAGGCGACGTTGTCGCC
>DATABV010000183.1:0-25630 GCA_036259395.1 Thermoleophilaceae bacterium
TCGGCGTCCCGGGCAGCGCCGACCGGACCGAGCTGATCGACCGGATCGCCGCGATCGCGCACGACTGCGCGGCGCGCGCGATCGGCGAGCCGGACGCGGTCGTGGTCTGCGCGGGCGTCGAGGCCTCGTCGTGGGACGACCTGGCGATCGGCCTGCGGTCGACCGACGTCGTGCTCGCCGGGGCGGTCGACATGCCGGCGCGTCCCTGGCACGACGTGGCCGCGCCCGACCTCGAGCGCGTGCTGTGGTCGCTGCGCGACCGGCCGCAGCTGCGCGACTTCGCCGCGACGCGGCTCGCGCCCTTGGTCGAGCACGACGCCCGCCGCTCGACGAAGCTGCTCGACACGCTGCGCGTCCTCTGCGCGGCCGGCGGCCGCAGGGCGGAGGCGGCGCGCGCGCTCGGCATCGAGCGCCAGTCGCTCTACCACCGGCTCGGGCGGATCGAGCAGCTGCTCGACGTCGATCTGTCGGCCGGCGGGACGCTGTTCGAGCTGGAGCTGGCCCTGCGCGTGCGGGACATCGGCTCCGCTTGAGCCGCCGGCGCCCGCTCGTCGGCTACGCGGCGGCGCTGACGGCCGTCACGCTCTGGTCGCTCAACGCGAGCGTGTCGCGCACGCTGCTCGACGGCGGGCTGAGCGCGAGCCGGCTGGCCGAACTGCGCACGGCCGGGACGTTCGCGCTGCTGCTGGTCGCGATCGCGCTCGTGCGCCCCCGGCTGCTGCGCGTGCCGATCGGCGAGATCCGACCGCTCGTCGCGCTCGGCGTCTTCGGGATCGGGTTGCTGTACGTCAGCTACTCGCTGGCCGTCGAGCGGATCAAGATCGGCGTGGCACTGACGATCGAGTACCTCGCGCCGGCGCTGATCCTGATCTGGCTCGCCCTAGTACGGCGGCGCAGGCTGCCCGCCGAGCTGGTCGCGGCGATCGTCCTCGCGCTCGTCGGCTGCGCGGCGATGGTCGGCTCGTACGGGTCACTCGACGGCGTCGGCGTAGCCGCTGCCCTGGCCGCCGCGTTCGGCTACGCGTTCTACCTGCTGACCGCCGAACGGCTGAGCGGGCGCTACCACCCCGCGACCACGCTCGTCTGGGCGTTCGGCGCGGGCACGCTGGTCCTGTTCGCGGTCCAGCCGCCGCACTCGTTCCCGTTCGAGCGCCTCGAGGGGTCCGCCGACGTCGCGCTCGCCGTCGAGGTGATCGTCGTTGGCACGCTGCTGCCCTTCGCCCTGATGCTGCTCGCGGTCCGCCACGTCACGGCGATCCGGATTGCCGTCGTGGGGGCGTCCGAGCCGGCCCTGTCAGCCCTCTTCGCCTATCTGATCCACGACGAACGGCTCTCTGTCGTCCAGATCCTCGGCGGCCTGCTGCTGCTCGGAGCCGTCGTCTGGGTCCAGGTCCAGCGTCCCAACCTGCCCGCCGAGCTGGCGGCCGCGGGCGCCGAGCCGCGCCGGCAGCCCGCGGGCAGGGCCTGATCCGGCGCGCGACCGGCCGGGCCGGTGCGCCCCGCGACGGGGCCTACGCCTCGGCGTCGTCGCGCCTGGCGGCAACCTTCTGCTCGAGCTGGCTCATCACGTCGGGGTCGCGCAACGTCGTTACGTCACCGAGCTCGCGGCCCTCGGCGATGTCGCGCAGCAGGCGGCGCATGATCTTGCCGGAGCGGGTCTTGGGCAGGTCGTCGGCCCAGACGATGCGCTTGGGGCGGGCGAGCTTGCCGATCCGCTGTGCGACGTGCTCGCGCAGCTCGGCGATCCGGTCGTCGTCGCCGTCCTGGTCGCCCTCGAGGGTGACGAACGCGCAGATCGACTGACCGGTGTCCTCGTCCTGCTGGCCGATCACCGCGGCCTCGGCGACGCGCGGGTGGGAGACGAGCGCCGACTCGACCTCGGCCGTCGAGAGGCGATGACCGGACACATTGATCACGTCGTCGACGCGGCCGATCACCCAGAAGAAGCCGTCCTCGTCCTTGCGCGCGGCGTCGCCGACGAAGTAGGTGGTCGGGCCGAACTTCGAGAAGTAGGTCTCCTCGAAGCGCTCGGGGTCCTTGTAGAGCGTTCGCAGCATGCCCGGCCAGGGGCGGCGCAGGACGAGCAGCCCCTGACCGTCGGCCTCGTAGCCGTCCTGATCGACGACGGCGGCGTCGATGCCCGGCAGGGGACGGGTCGCCGAGCCGGGCTTGGCCGCGGTGATCCCGGGGATCGGACTGATCAGCACGTGGCCGGTCTCGGTCTGCCACCAGGTGTCGATGATCGGGCAGCGCTCTCCGCCGATGACGACGTGGTACCAGACCCACGCCTTCGGGTTGATCGGCTCGCCGACCGTCCCGAGCAGGCGCAGCTTCGAGAGGTCGTGGCGGGCCGGGTGCTCGGCGCCCCACTTCATGCAGGCGCGGATCGCCGTCGGGGCGGTGTAGAAGAGCGTTACGCCGTAGCGCGCGCAGATCTCCCACCAGACGTCCTTGTCGGGGTAGTCGGGCGCGCCCTCGTACATCACCGACGTCGCGCCGTTGAGCAGCGGCCCGTAGACGATGTAGGAGTGGCCGGTGACCCAGCCGACGTCGGCCGAGCACCAGTAGACGTCCTCCTCCGGCTTGAGGTCGAAAAGGTGCTTGTGCGTCCAGGCGACGCCGGTCAGGTAGCCGCCGGTCGTATGCAGGATCCCCTTCGGCTTCGCGGTCGAGCCAGACGTGTAGAGCACGTAGAGCGGATGCTCGGCGTCGAGCGGCGTCGCCGGGCAGTCCGGGGCGGCCTCCGCGAGTGCCTCGTCGAACCAGACGTCGCGGCCGCCGCGCATGTCGACGTCGTTGCCGGTGTTGCGCACGACGACGACCGTCTCGATCGCCGGCAGGCTGTCGAGGAAGGCGTCGACGGCGGGCTTGACCGGCGCGGTCTTGCCCTTGCGCCGGGCGCCGTCGGCGGTGATCAGCGCCTTCGCCTCGGAAAACTCCATCCGCTCGCGCACCGACTCCGGCGCGAAGCCGCCGAAGACGACGTTGTGCGGCGCCCCGATCCGCGCGCAGGCCAGCATCGCCACGACGACCTCGGGGACCATCGGCAGGTAGATCCCGACGACGTCACCGGGCCCGACGCCACGGTCCTTGAGCGCATTCGCCAGCCGCTGGGTGTCGCGCAGCAGCTCGGCATAGGTGACGTCGCGCTCCTCCCCCTCCTCCCCGCGCCAGTGGAAGGCGACACGGTCGCCGAGCCCCGCCTCGACGTGGCGGTCGAGGCAGTTGTAGGACGCGTTCAGCTTGCCGCCCTCGAACCACCTGTAGAACGGCGCCTCGGACTCGTCGAGCACGGCGTCCCAGCGCTCGAACCAGTGCAGGTCCTCGGCCTGCCGCACCCACCACCCCACCGGGTCGCGCTCGGCCTCCTCGTAGATCGACGGGTCGGTCAGCAGCGCCCGCTCGACGAACTCCGCCGGCGGCTCGAAGCTCTCCCGGTCGAGCAGCTCGGCGATCCGCCGCTCCAGCTCAGTCGTCCCAGCGCTCGCGTCCATCGGCTCCTCCTGGTGGCTCTGCGCTGTTGTACCCGATACGGCGAGAGGCGACGACCGGAATCGAACCGGTGTAAACGGCTTTGCAGGCCGCTGCGTAACCACTCCGCCACGTCGCCGGGTGGAGGCGAGAAGCCTACCGCCGCCCGCAAGGGGCGGCGGGGCCTATGTCATCCCTGTACGGAGGCTAGGCGCCGAGGCGCTGCTCGAGGTCGTCGAGCTGGGCGCGGATGCCGGCGGGGAGCTGGTCGCCGAACTTGGCGAGGTGCTCCTTGACCTGCGGCAGCTGGGCCTTCAGGGCCTCGGGGTCGACGCGCAACAGCTCGTCGAGGTCGGCGGCGTCGATGTCGAGGCCGTCGGTGTTGAGGTCGGAGGCGTCCGGAACGAGGCCGAACGGCGTCTCCGCAGCCTTGCCCTCGCCGTTGCAGCGGCGGAAGACCCACTCGAGGACGCGGCTGTTCTCGCCGAAGCCGGGCCAGAGGAAGCGGCCGTCGTCGTCCTTGCGGAACCAGTTGACGTAGAACATCTTCGGCAGGTCGGCGCCCTCGCGCTCGCCGATCTTCAGCCAGTGGCCCATGTAGTCGGCCATGTTGTAGCCGCAGAACGGCAGCATCGCGAACGGGTCGAAGCGCAGCTGGCCGACCTGGCCGGCGGCGGCGGCGGTCGTCTCCGACGACATCGTCGCGCCGAGGAAGACGCCGTGCTCCCAGTCGCGCGCCTCGGTGACCAGCGGCACCACGGTCGAGCGGCGGCCGCCGAACAGCATCGCGTCGATCGGGACGCCGGCGGGGTCCTCCCACTCGGGCGCGATCGCCGGGTCCTGGGCGGCCGGCACCGCGAAGCGGGCGTTGGGGTGGGCGGCCGGCTTGTCCGACTCCGGCGTCCAGTCGTTGCCGTGCCAGTCGATCAGGTGGGCGGGCGCCTCGTCGGTCATCCCCTCCCACCAGATGTCGCCGTCGTCGGTCTTGGCGCAGTTGGTGAAGACGGTGTTGCGCTCGATCGTCGCCATCGCGTTGGGGTTGGTCTTCTCACCCGTGCCGGGCGCGACGCCGAAGAAGCCGGCCTCCGGGTTGATCGCGTAGAGACGGCCGTCGGCACCGAACTTCATCCAGGCGATGTCGTCGCCGACGGTCTCGACGGTCCAGCCCTCGAGCGTCGGGATCAGCATCGCGAGGTTGGTCTTGCCGCAGGCCGACGGGAAGGCCGCCGTCACGTACTTGCTCTCGCCCTGCGGAGAGGTCAGCTTGAGGATCAGCATGTGCTCGGCCATCCAGCCCTCGTCGCGCGCCATCACCGAGGCGATCCGCAGCGCGAAGCACTTCTTGCCGAGCAGCGCGTTGCCGCCGTAGCCCGAGCCGAACGACCAGACCTCGCGCGTCTCGGGGTAGTGGACGATGTACTTGTTGTCGGCGTTGCACGGCCACGGCACGTCCTCGACGCCGTCGGTCAGCGGCATGCCGACCGAGTGGACGCAGGGGACGAACTCGCCGTCGGCGCCGAGCACGTCGAGCGCGCCCTGGCCCATGCGGGTCATGATCCGCATCGAGACCGCGACGTAGGGCGAGTCGGTCAGCTCGATGCCGATGTGAGCGATCGGCGAGCCGAGCGGGCCCATCGAGAACGGCACGACGTACATCGTGCGGCCCTCCATGCAGCCGTCGAAGATGTCGTCGAGTGTCTCGCGCATCTCGGCCGGCGCGCGCCAGTTGTTGGTCGGTCCGGCGTCGGCCTCGTCCTCGGAGCAGATGAAGGTGCGGTCCTCGACGCGCGCGACGTCGCCAGGGTCGGACAGAGCGAGGTAGGAGTTCGGGCGCTTGGCGTCGGAGAGGCGCTCGAAGGTGCCGGCGTCGACGAGCGTCTGGCAGAGCCGGTCGTACTCCTCGGCGCTGCCGTCGCACCAGTGGATCGACGCGGGCTTGGTGAGGGCGGCGATCTCCTCCACCCAGGCGACGAGCTTCTTGTTCTGGGTGGGCGGCGCGGTCATCTCGCTCATGGGGCTCACGGCGGGGGTCTGCTCCTCGGTGGCTGACATGTCGGGGGCGCTGCGGGGCCAGGGACGGTACCGGACCGTCAGGCGGCCGGGCGGCCGCCGAACCGCTACCCGCGTGCGGTTTGGCGCAAACGGCGCTGGGCTATCGTCGGACGCCTCGCAAGCCAGCAACAAGGAGGTAGCGATGCCGACGCGGACCGGAAGCGGCGAGTGGCAGGGCGATCTGAAGGGTGGCGCAGGGCAGCTCGAGGTCGGCGACGGGGTCTTCAGCGGGCCCTACTCGGCCAAGTCGCGCTTCGAGGAGGGCGACGGCACCAACCCCGAGGAGCTGATCGCCGCGGCCCACGCCGCCTGCTTCTCGATGGCGCTCAGCAACATCCTCTCCAGCGACGGGCACATCCCCGACTCGGTGCGCACCACCGCCGAGATCGAGCTCCGTTCCCCCGACACCGGCCCCCCGATCCGCAAGATCACGCTGCGCACCGAGGGACGCGTGCCCGGCATCGACGCCGACGCCTTTAGCGAGTACGCCGAGCGGGCCAAGGACGAGTGCCCCGTGTCGGTCGCGCTGGCCGGAGTGCCCGAGATGGAGGTCGAGGCCACCTTCGAGGCCTGAACGGCCTCCCGCCCCGTGACGGGCCGGCGCGGCGATATCGTTATCGTGTCGCAGCCATGCGGCTGTAGCTCAGCTGGCTAGAGCGTCTGCTTGCCATGCAGAAGGTCGTGGGTTCGAATCCCATCAGCCGCTTGCCTGCAAACCCGCTCCGAGAGCGGGTTTGCTGCGTTTCGGGAACATTGTGGCGCCCGAGGGTGCCCGCGCCACTGAGCTGCAGCGGATCAAAGGGCAGCCCGCGAAGCTTCGTCGACCTTCCCAGCTACGTGACGATCTCATCCCAGCCCTCCAGTTCTAATCGTCGCCATTCGTCAAGGGCACGAGCACGGTTGGCGCCGCGATGCCAGCGCTTGCCGGAATGGCAGAGCCCACACCGAGGCCGACCGCAGGCGAGATAAGCCTGGCGGTCCTCGAGCCGGCCGTCGGGAAGAACGCGCTCGGGCAATTTCGGGCCGCGATCTAGCTGGAGCCGGCGGTAGGCGTTCTGACGTTTGCGGACAATCCGGTCACGGTGGAACCGGCGACGGTGCGCGGTGCGCATGTTGGGCCTCCAAAGTCGGCCCCGCCCCGACGCCTCTCGCCGGGGCTAGGGACTCTGTCGGCCTCGCGTTCGCATGGAACCCGATCAGGCTGCGGCGAGCCCAGGAGCAAGCTCGGCCGCGCTGGCCTCGACTTTCTCGGGGATGGTCACAACCAGGCGACGATCGCGGTCGAGCAGCCAGCGGGCGTTGACGATGGTGAGTCCCACGATCTGGTCTGTGCCTGGAGCGAAGCGCAGTACATGCCCCTCGGGCGTCTCCTCGCCCTCGGCGGGCTGCGGCGCGCCTCGGTGGAGGTAGAGGACGTCGCCGTCCGAGTCGTAGTCGGCGTGGTCGAAGACCAAGGGGCCGATGTGGATGTTCACGACTTCCATCGCTTCGGGTCCTTTCGAGTCGCGAGCGCGGTGGTGACCCGGCCCGGCTCCTGCTCATAGCCTATCTGCAACCTGCAAGACCCTCGGACTCGGGCTAATGTGGCCGGCACGATGAGGCCCGCCGGCGCCGTGCTGAAGCGGACGCTCCTGTCGTTCTACGACGACCAGATGACCCACCATGCGGCGGCGCTGACGTACTACTCGCTGATGTCGCTGTTCCCGGCGCTGTTGCTCGGGCTGTCGCTGCTCGGACTGCTGGGCCAGTACCCCGAGACCTACGACGCGGTCATGGGCTACCTGCGCGAGGTGTCGCCGGAGTCGGTGATCGAGCCGCTGGACGACTCGCTGCGCTCGGCGCTGCAGAGCAAGGGGACGGCGGCGGCGAGCCTGACGATCAGCGTGGTGGTGACGCTCTACGGGACCACGGGCGCGCTCGAGGCGGCGCGGCGGGCACTGAACGTGGTCTTCGAGGTCGACGGCGGGCGCAGCTTCCTGCAGCGCAAGGCGCTCGACGTGGCGTCGACCTTCGTGCTGATGGCGCTGATACTGGCGAGCGTCGTGATGGCCTTCGTCGGCGGCGCGTTCGCCGAGGACCTGCTCGGCTTCGTCGGCCTCGGTCCGACGGCCGCGGCGATCTGGAGCATCGCCCGCTGGCCGGGAGCGCTGCTGATCGCGATGCTCGTGTTCGCGCTCGTCTACTACGTCACCCCCGACGTCAAACAGCGGGCGTTCCGCTGGATCACGCCGGGAGCGGTCGTCGGCGTCGCGGTCTGGCTGATCGCCTCGCTCGGCCTGTCGGCCTATCTGTCCTACATCGCGGACGTCGCCGCCGTCTACGGGGCCTTCACCGGAGCGATCGTGCTCGTCGGGTGGCTCTGGCTGACCAACGTCGCGATGCTGCTCGGCGCCGAGCTCAACGCCGAGATCGAGCGCCAGAAGGAGCTCGCCGAGGGCGTCCCCGAGCGCGAGACGCTCAACCTCCCCGCGCGCGGCTGACGCCTGCGCCGGGCGCGCGTCCGAGTCGTCGAGCCAGGCAGCGCTACTTGTCGTCGCGGTTGAGCAGGCCCTTGACCTTGTCGGTCGCCTTGTCGATGCCCTCCTTGACCTTGCCGGCGCCCTCGTCGGCCTTGCCCTCGCGCTTGAGGTCGTCGTCGCCGGTCAGGTCGCCAGCGCCCTGCTTGAGGCGGCCCTTCGCCTCGTCGATGTTGCTCGGTCCGTCGGCCATGTCGTCCTCCTTCATCGGGTCGTGGAGTCAGGGTTACCCGGTTCGCCCGTCGCCAAGCCGGGTAACCGTCGGCCATGCGACCCGAGGAGACGACGACATGACCGACGATCGAGAGCGAGACCCGCTGGTCGACGAGCAGGCCGAGGCCGCGGCCCGCGAGGCGGCGGAGATCGGCGGACCCGACCCGACGCCAGGAGTCGACCCCGCGGAGCGGCCGCGCGTCGAGGGCGGCGGGGGCTATGCGGAGGGCTTCGAGCAGGCCGAGGAGCAGCTCCAGCGCAACGCCTCGCACGAGGACCGCGGCGCCGACCCGATCGGCGACGCCGGGACCGACGAGCGCGCCGACGTGGGCGCGGAGTACGGCGAGGCCGACCACGCCGGAGCGCAGGGCGAGGACCCCGGCTCGCAGAGCGACGCCTCCGAGCCGGAGGACGTGGGCTCCTAACGAGGCGCCGGACCGAACGGCACCAGCGCCGCCTATTGTCAGCCGCATGGCCTACTCGACCGCCGAGGGACGACAGGAGCTGCTCGACGGGCTGGCGGGCGCCATCGACGAGCTCGGCTACGCGCTGGCGTCGCTCGGCGCCGCCTACGAGCAGCTCGACCAGGCGACGGCCGACAAGCTCGAGGAGGAGCTGTTCGGACCGGTCCAGCGCGCCTACGGGCGGGCAAAGCGGACCTATGGGGCGTTCGCCCAGCGGGCCGGCCTCGAGCCCGCGCGCTTCGACATGCAGTCGGCCGGCCTGCCCTCGACGGGCGCCAAGGGGTTCGTCGAGCATGCGGTCGAGGGCATCAGCTCGGCGGGCGGCAGGCTGGCGACGCTGCAGGACTCGCCCGTCCTGCTCGAGGTCGGCGACGCCGAGCTGCGTCAGGGACTGACCGAGATCCGCGAGTCGATCGCGGACCTCCCCCACGTCGCGCGCGAGCTGCTGCGGCGCCTAGGCCGGTAGAGCCGCGCTCCGGCCGATCAGCTGCAGCTTCGCCGCCCGCGGCAGGCGCTTGATGCGCGCCTCCTCGCGCAGCGCCGCCGAGCGGTCGGCCGCCTCGAACACCGCGGCGAGCTCCACCGGCCGGCGGGTGCGCGTGTAGCGGCTGGCGCGGCCCGCCTCGTGCTCGCCCAGCCGCCGCCGCACGTCGGTCGTCCAGCCGCAGTAGAGGCTGTCGTCGGCGCAGCGCAGCAGGTAGACGTAGGCCACCTCCCCAGCTTCGCCGTCCGGTCGCGGTTCGCCTGCCACGCGGATATGTTGGCGCGGTGCCGCGCTTCGTCGACCTCTCTGCGCCGATCCGCCAGGACCCCGCCGAGCTGCCCGAGCTGCTGCGGACCGACATCGCCTACACCGACCACGCCGGCGGGGCGCGCGACATCGAGGCGCTGACCGGCGTGACGCCGGACCTGCTGCGCGACGGCGAGGGCTGGACCGTCGAGACGTTCACCAACTTCGGCACCCACAGCTCGACCCACGTCGACGCGCCGTGGCACTACAACTCGACGATCGACGGCAGGCGCGCGCAGTCGATCGACGAGCTGCCGCTCGACTGGTTCTTCCGCCCCGGCGTCGTGCTCGACATGACCGCCAAGGCCGACGGCGACCCGGTCACCGTCGGCGAGGTCGAGGCCGAGCTCGAGCGCATCGGCCACGAGCTCGCCGAGCGCGACATCGTCCTCGTCCGCACCGGCCGCGACGCCTTCTACGACGATCCCGGCTACATGGCGCTCGGACCGGGCGTCACCGTCGAGGCGACGCACTGGCTCTACGAGCGCGGCGTGCGCGTGATGGGCATCGACGCCTGGGGCTGGGACGCGCCGCTCTGGATGCAGGCCGAGGAGGCGAAGCGGCGCGGCGAGCGGGGGATCTTCTGGGCGGCCCACCAGGCCGGCCTCGCCTACTCCCAGATCGAGCGCCTGTTCAACCTCGGCGAGCTGCCGCCGACGGGCTTCACCATCGCCTGCTTCCCGCTGAAGGTGGTCGGCGGCAGCGCCGGGCCGACGCGCGCGGTCGCGATCCTCGACGAATAGACGGCGCCGGCTTAGGCGACGACGCGCAGGTGGCGGAACGGCCGGCCGCGCAGCTCGCGCACGACCGCGTCGACGAGCCGCTCCTCGTCGTGGACCTGGCCGTCGGTGACCGCGTCGATCAGGCTGCGCTTGCGCTGCAGGAGCTCGGCCATCGTCTCGTCGATCGTGTTCGGCGCGAGCAGGTACCACGCCGTGACAGCGCTCTCCTGGCCGATGCGATGCAGGCGGTCCTCGGCCTGGTCGTGGCGGGCCGGCGTCCAGTCGAGCTCGAGGAAGGCGACGTTGGAGGCGCGCGTGAGCGTGATGCCCTGGGAGGCCGCGCGCATCGAGCAGACGATCAGCTGCGGCCCATCCTCGCGCTGGAACGCGTCGACGGCGCGCTGGCGGGCCTGCGTCGTATCGGCGCCGAGGATGTGCGCCGCGCCGGGGAAGCGCTCCATGATCGCCTTCTGGATCGCGATGTGCTCGGCGAAGACGACCAGCGGCTCGCCCGACTCGAGGAAGTCGGCGATCCAGGCGAGCGCCGTCGGCAGCTTGCCGGCCGCCGCGAGCTGGCGCAGGTTGTTCAGCCGGACCAGCTGCTCGGCCCGGAGCGCGGCGGCGATCTTCGCGTCGAGCGTGCCGAGGTCGAGTGGCAGCGTCTGCAGCCAGGCGATCACGTCCTCCTCGGCGAGCCGGTACTCGTGCTCGTTGGAGAGCAGGACCGGAACGGTGTCCTGGCGCTTGGAGGGCAGCTGGGGCAGCACCTGCTGCTTGGTGCGGCGGACGTAGCAGACCGCGCGCAGGTTCCAGTGCAGCCGGTCGTCGCTGCCCGCGGTGCGGAAGCGGCGCGAGAGGCGCGCGCCGCTGCCGAACTCGCGCAGCCGTCCGAGCACGCGCAGTTGGGCGATCAGCTCGTCGGGGCGGTTGAGGATCGGGGTACCGGTCAGCGCGAGCCGCAGGGAGTCGTCGGGCAGCCCGCCGGCGAGCTCGAGCGCCGCCTTGGTGCGACCTGCGCGCGGGTTCTTGACGTAGTGCGACTCGTCGAGGATCAAGGCCCGCGGACCGCTGTCGAGCAGGCGCGACAGATGGGCTTCGAGGATGTCGTAGTTGAGCACGACGATCTCCGCCTGCTCGGCGGCCTCGTCCCAGGTCGCGTCGGTGCGTCCGTCGAGGACGGCGACGCGCCGCTCGGGCAGCCAGATGCCCGCCTCGCGCTCCCAGGTCAGCTTCATGCTCGCCGGGCAGACGACGAGCGCCGGGAAGGCGTCGTCGGCCTCCAGCGCGGCGAGCGCCTGGACCGTCTTGCCGAGCCCCTGCTCGTCGGCGATGAACGTCTGTCGGCGGGCAAGCGCATAGCGGACGCCGGCGCGCTGGAAGGGGTGCAGCTCGCCACCGAGGGTCACGCCGTCGAGTTCGGCGTCGTCGGCGTAGGAAAGCGCGACCGTCGCCGACGCGCGGTCGTGCTCCTCGATCAGCTCGTCGAGCAGGTCGCGCGCGCGGTCGTCGAGGCCGACGCCAGGATGGTTGGCGACGAACCCGGCGAGGTCACGCGCGAGCGCGGGATCGGCCGGCACCGCGACCCCCCAGGCGGCGTCGCGGTTGAACACGCGCGCGCTGCGCGGGACGGGCTTCGCCTCCGGCAGCTGCTTGTAGTCGCGCGCCACGGCCGGGTCCCAGACGGTGTAGAGCGTGAGCTCGGGCTCACCGTCCTCGCCGATCTCGACGCCGAGCTCGGCCGGCGGCGGCGTGCGCCCTGCCGCCAGGTCGCGGATGCAGGCCTTTGCGAGGTCGTCGATCCGCGCGCCGTCGAGCTGGGCGAGCCGGGCGGCCGCCTCGGCATCGAACGGGAAGACGAGCCGATCCTCGCCGGTCGCGATCCCGCCCTCGAGCCCGGTCGCCGGCAGCTCCCCCGACACCGTGCGCACGACGAAGGCGCCCGCGCCGGAGTGGATCACGACCGATACGAGTGCACGCCAGCGCTCCGAGTCGGTCAGCCAGGCGATCACGTCGGGCTCGACGAGCAGCTCCGGGAACCGCTCGAGCAGCTCGCCGACCGGCTGCGCCGCGCCCGGCTCGGCCGGCACCCGCCAGTGCTTGCGCCGCCAGTCGAACCAGCGCCCGGGGAGCTGCTTGACCGCCTCGTTGAGCTGCTCGTCGAACGGGAAGGCGAAGACCAGCTCCTGCTTCGAGCGCTCCTCGGCCAGCATCCAGACCCTTGCCTGCGGGTGCGCAGCCTGGCTGTCGGGGCGAGCGTGCATCAACCCAACGAGACTAGTGAGCCGCGCGGCGAAGCGAGCAGCGAGCGTTAGCGGGCCTGCAGCTCGGCGTCGAGCGCCGCGTTCACGAGCGCATCGGCGCGCGTGTTGGACTCGCGCCGCACGCTGCGCACCTGCCAGCTGTCGAAGGCGCGCAGCGCCGCCATCGCCTCGAGGTAGAGCGGCTTGAGGCCGGCGTGCTTGACGCGGTAGGCGCCCGAGATTTGCTTGGCGACGAGCTCCGAGTCGTTGATCACCTCGACCTCGCTCGCGCCGAGCTCGCGCGCCAGCTCGAGGCCGAGCAGCAGCGCGCGGTACTCGGCGACGTTGTTGGTCGTCTCGCCGATGTAGGTGCCGCGCTCCGCGAGCACGCCGCCGTCCGGGTCGGTGGCGACAGCGCCCACGGCAGCCGGACCAGGGTTACCGCGCGCGCCGCCGTCGACGTTGACGACGACCTTGCGCGGCGCGGCCGAAGCGCCCGGCTCTGCCGGGTCCGCCCGGTTCGTCATCCGCCGGGCGGCGCGTCGATCGGCGGGAAGCTGCCCTTCGGCCGCACGCGGCGGCGGTCGGTCATCGGGTCGTGGCTGCCGGGCGTGCCTCCTTGGGCGCGGCGGTCGACGATCACCTCGACGTTCGGCTCGTCGCTGTAGTGCTCGACGAGCTTGTCGTACAGCTCGTCCTCCAGCGCTCGTGGTACCACGCAGTAGATCACCGGACGGCTCCTCCTTCCATGACCAGCCGGCCCTCCTCGTCGAGACCGGCGTTCCAGCGCCGCAGCGCCTCGTCGATGTCGTTCAGCTCGTCGCCCTTCTCCTGCAGGGCGACCGGCTCGGCCGTGTCGCCGAGGTCGACCCGGTAGCGGTACCAGGACAGCTCCCAGGCGACGACCACGGTCACCGCGCTCGGTGCCGCGACGTCGGGCACCGCGGTGGCCCAGGGAAAGCCGAGCGTGCGCGTCAGCCCGGCGACCGTTCGCTGATGCTCGGAGCCGTTGAACAGCTCCAGCGCCCGCTCGACCTTGACCTCCGCGGTGGTCGGCACCGCCCGCACGTGGCGCGGATCCTGCGGAGGCTCGCGGCGCCGGGGCGGCGTCGCGGGCTCCTCGGCGGCCGTGTCGACGGCTCGCGCCTCGACGGCGGCGGAGTCGTGGGCGTCAGCCGCCGAGGCGGGCTCGGCATAGGCGCCGGCCGTCCCCGGCTCGACGCGCGGGCCGTCGACGGCCCCCTCGCGGCGCCGGCGCAGGCGGCCGAAGATCTGACGCCGCTCCTGCGGCCGTCCCGCGCGGGTCGGGATCTGGTCGGCGGAGGACTCGCGGATCCAGCCGGCGTGCTCGGCTCGCACGAAGCAGAGCTCGCAGACGAGGTTGCGGTGGCCGCCGGGCGCGAGAAAGTGCTCGATCCGCTCGCCCTTGAGGATCGTCCGGCCGCAGACGTCGCAGGAGACGGGGTCGTGGAACGGACGCAGCTCCTTCTTCACTGGCTCGATGCTACTGCCGCGTCGACCGTCGGATGCACCGGCGCGACGGCGCGCACGTCGGTCAGCTCGAGGACGCGCCGCAGCGGGGAGTCGCCCGGCATCGCGATGCGCAGGTCCTGGCGGTGGCGGCCGAGCCGGCGCGCGAGCTCGAACAGCAGCTCGATCGCCGCCGAGTCGAGATAGATCGTCTCGCTGAGGTCGACGACCAGGCCGTCGGCGGCGCCGGGGATCGAGCGCATCAGCTCGTCGCGCACGTAGCTGCAGTTGGTCATGTCGAGCTCGCCGCCGACGCGCGCGACGATCCACTCGCCGAGCCGTTCGATAGCGATGTCGGCCGTAGTCGTCAACGTCCGCTGCTCACTCGACCGCTTCCGTGAGGGCGTCGCCCTGGAGCTTCGACTTCAGTCGCAGGACAGCCTTGGTGTGGAGCTGCGAGACGCGCGACTCCGTCACGCCGAGCACCTCGCCGATCTCGCGCAGCGTCAGGTTCTCGTAGTAGTAGAGGGCGATGACCAGCTTCTCCCGCTCGGGCAGCCGCGCGATCGCGTCGGCGAGGCTGTCCTTCATGTCGGTCAGGTCGAGCTCGCGCGCCGGGTCGGCTGCGTGCGGATCGGGGATCGTGTCGAGCAGCGACACCTGGTCGCCGGAGGAGTCCGACACCGTCCACAGCTCGTCGAGCGCTACCACCGAGGAGTTCGCGATCTTGACCAGCGACTCCTGGAACTCCACCTGGGTGACGCCCATCGCGTCGGACATCTCGGCGTCGGTCGGCGCGCGCTGGAGCTTGTTCTCGAGCTTCGCGTTGGTCTGCTCGATCTCGCGCGCCTTCGCGCGCACGGAGCGCGGCACCCAGTCCAGCGAGCGCAGCTCGTCGATGATCGAGCCCTTGATCCGCGTCACCGCGAACGTCTCGAAGCGGATCTCGCGCTCGAGGTCGAAGCGCTCGATCGCCGAGATCAGCCCGAGCAGGCCGTAGGAGATCAGGTCGGCCTCCTCGACGTGGGCAGGCAGTCCGCTCGACATGCGGCCGGCGACGTACTTGACGAGCGGCGAGTACGCGAGGACGAGGCGCTCGCGCGCCTGCTGGTCGCCGTCCTGCTTGTAACGGCTCCAAAGGTCCTTCAGCTCGATCGCCTTGAGGTTCGTCTCCACCTCGTCCAGTCACCCTTCACGCGCGCGGATGGGCCTGCGCATATGCCTTTCTGAGCCGCTTCGACTCTACCCGAGTGTAGGTTTGGGTCGTGCTCAGGGAGCTGTGTCCGAGCAGCTCCTGGATCGCGCGGAGATCGGCGCCGCCGTCGAGCAGGTGGGTCGCGAAGGAGTGCCGCAGGGCATGCGGCGAGGCCGCGGCCTGCAGTCCGGCATGGCGCAGCGCGACGCGCAGGCGGCGCCTGACGTCGGTTGTGGCCAGCCGTCGCCCGGTGCGCGAGAGGAACAGCGCGGGGTCGCGGCGGCCGTCCCCGGCAGCCGCCAGCTCGGGCCGGCCGCGCTCCAGGTAGGCGTCGACCGCGCGCCAGGCGAGCTCTCCCGCCGGGACGATCCGCGTCTTGGCGCCCTTGCCCTCGACGCGCAGCTGCTCGCCGTCGCGGTCGAGGCTGTCGACGTCGAGGTCGACCAGCTCGGCCGCGCGCAGGCCGGAGGCGTAGGCGAGCTCGAATAGCGCGCGGTCGCGCAGTTCGAGCGGCGTCGAGGCCGGCAGCGAGTCGAACAGCCGGTCGACCTCTGCACGGCTCAGCACGATCGGGAGGTCGCTGTCGCGCTTCGGGCTGGCGACCAGGTCCGCGGGGCTCGCCTCGAGCTCGCCGCGCTCGATCAGCACCCGGTAGAACGCCCGGAAGGCGGCGAGCTTGCGCGCGACGGTGGCGCGCGAGTTGCCGCGCTCGGACAGCACTCCAGCGAAGCGGCGCAGGGCGCGCGCGTCGACGTCGCCCGGCGCCAGCTCCTGCGCGCTCGCCCACTCGGCGAGCTGGCCGAGGTCGCTGCCGTAGGCACGGCGCGTCTGCTCGCCCAGCCCGCGCGTCCGCAGCGCGGTGTCGAACGCGCGCAGCGTGCGGGCCCAACTAGGGTTGGGCGGCGTGTCGGTCTTCTTCGTCAACACTCAGGACGGGCGGGTCGCGACCCGCTCCCAGCTCGTCGACGCGGAACTGGCCGACGACGACCACAAGCCCGTCGCCCCGTGGCATCCGATCCAGGGCCCCGGCGGCGAGTCGACGCTCTGGTACGCGGTCCTGCGCAAGCGTGAGCGTGGCGTCTTCATCGGCACCCTCTGCATTCGTCACTCCGAGCGCCAAGCCTCTTTGGAGGCCGCCGGATGGGAGGAGGTCGCGGTCGACGCGATCGGCGTCGCTCAGCCGATGTAGATGGGGGCGCCTACCTCGACCCTGTCGTACAGGTCGATCACGTCGGGCACCGCCATCCGGATGCAGCCGTGCGAGGCGGCGGTCCCGAGCGAGCCGATGTCGTCGGTGCCGTGGATCCCGGCGCCGTCGTAGATGCCCAGCCAACGTGCCTTGAGCGGGTTCTCGGGGCTGCCGCCGGGGACCACCGTGCCCGCGAGGTCGCCGGCCCAGTCGCTGTTCGGGACGCTCCAGGCCGGGTCGACCGCCTTGTTCTGGATCGAGTAGAGGCCGCGCGGCGTGTCGTAGCCGGCGGCGCCGAAGGCGACGGTGTAGGTCTTGACGAGCTTCAAATCCTTGTAGAGCCGCAGCTCGTAGCTGGCGTGGTCGGCGACCAGAACCGTCGGGTACTCCTTCGCGAGCTCGTCGCGGGTGACCTCGGCCTTGGTCGCCTTTACCGGCGCCTCGACGGTGCGGCTGCTCGGCGACAGCAGCGCAGAGCCGATCAGCCGCCTCAGCTGTCCGCGCTTGACCGCGATCCCGTCCTGCTCCTTGACGGCGTCGAGCGACGGGAAGTCGAGCGTCGCGTCCTTGGGCTCGCGGTCGAGCTTGTCGCCCACCCGCGTCACGAGCGCCTGCGCAGCCTTCGGCGAGTAGGTGGCGCTGACGCTGACCTCGACGTCCTCCTCGTCGCCGCGCAGGTCGCGCGTCACGCGCGCGAGCACGTTGTCGTCGCGGCTGGCCTCGATCGCGTCGTCGACCATGCCGCCGACGTCGGCGCGGATGCCGGCGTCCTCGGCGGAGAGGGTGAAGCGAGTCTTGCCGTAGGTCACGGCGATCGGCTTCTCGATGCGAGCCGCGACCTGGCGGCGGACCTTGACGCGCGCCTCGTCGGCGCTCAGGCCGCCGACGGCGACGCCGCCGACGGTCACCCCCTCGGCGATCCGGTCGCTGCGCGAGGAGTCATAGGCGTAGACCGCCACCGATCCGGCGATCAACAGGACCACCAGGACCGCGACGAACGTGAATGCCTTGCTCTTCAAAAGTGGGGTTCCCCTCCGGCCCTGCGACCGACCGACTCAGTGTAAGCAGCCTTTCGGCCATTGCACAGGGCGTCCCCCCTCCTGCAACCTGCATTGCGCCAGGTCTGGTCCCCGAGTCCGCGCAGTGGGGGTTCGGATACCTTTGTGTTTGCAATGGGCCGCCTGATCATCCCACCGCCACCCGCTCGCCGCCGCGACGCGGTGCGCGCCGACGGCGACTACGGCGTCAGCGACCGGCCTGACTGGCGCGCTGTCGACTGGCCCGCGCATCTGCGCACGATCGACATCGGCGGCGTCCCGGTCAACTACGTCGACGTCGGCGAGCAGGGCGATCGCCGTCCGATCGTCTTCGTCCACGGCCTCAGCGGCCAGTGGCAGAACTGGCTCGAGAACATCCCCCGCTTCGCTGAGCAGCGGCGCGTGATCGCCCTCGACCTGCCCGGCTTCGGTCGCACGCCGATGCCGAAGGAGGAGATCACGATCGACTACTACGGGCGCGTCGTGGCCGAGCTCTGCGACCGGCTCGACCTCGCGCCGGCCGTGCTCGTCGGCAACTCGATGGGCGGCTACGTCGCGGCCGAGGCGGCGATCGACGCGCCCGAGTCGGTCGAGCGACTGATGCTGGTGTCGGCCGCCGGGATCTCGCAGAGCGAGCTTCCCTTCGGCAGTGTCATGCGCGCCGGGAAGATCCTCGCGCTCGCGATGCGGGCGTCGACGGCTCAGCGCCGGCGGCAGATGGCGCGTCCGGCGCTGCGTCACTGGATCCTCAGCATGGTGGTCCGCCATCCGACCCGTCTGCGCCCGGACATCGCGTTCGAGGGCCTGGTCAAGGGCTCGGGCAAGCCGGGCTTCGTCGATGCGCTCGGCGCCTGCATCGACTACGACTTCCGCGACCGGTTGCCCGAGGTGGCCTGCCCGACGCTCGTGGTCTGGGGCCGCAACGACGCAGTGATCCCGGTCGCCGACGCCGACACCTACGTCGAGCTGATCCCCGGCTCGCGCAAGCTGATCTTCGAGGACACCGGTCACGTGGCGATGGTCGAGCGACCGATCGCCTTCAACGACGAGCTCCAGCGCTTCCTCGACTACGACGTCAGCCCGGACGAGCTGGACGAGCCTCGCTCGCCGGCTGCGATCGCCGGCGACCGCACGGCCTAGCCGGTCAGGTCGTCAGCGCGCCCTGGGCGGCCGAGCCGACGTGGCGGGCGTACTTGCCTAGCACGCCGGTCGTGTACTTCGGCGGGGGCGGCTCGTAGCCGGCGACGCGGCGAGCGATCTCGTCCGCCGGCAGGTCGACGTTGAGCTCGCGGCGCTCGACATCGAAGATCACCGTGTCGCCGTCGCGGACGGCGGCGATCGGACCGCCGCGCGGAGCCTCGGGCGCGACGTGGCCGGCCATGAAGCCGTGCGTGGCGCCGGAGAAGCGGCCGTCGGTCAGCAGCGCGACCGAGTCGCCGAGCCCCTCGCCCTGGATCGCCGCGGTGACCGCGAGCATCTCGCGCATCCCCGGACCGCCGGCCGGCCCCTCGTTGCGGATCACGACGACGTCGCCCGCCTCGATCGAGCTCGCCTTGACCGCGGCGAAGGCGTCCTCCTCGCACTCGAAGACGCGTGCCCTGCCGCGGTGCTCGCGCCGGCCGTGGCCCGCGAGCTTGACGACGCAGCCGTCGGGAGCGAGGTTGCCGCGCAGGATCGCGAAGCCACCGCTGGGGGCCAGCGGATCCGACAGCGGTCGCACGACCGGCTGGTCCTCGGCCTCCTCGGCCGCGTCGACCTCGGCGCCGATCGTCAGGCCGGTCACGTTGAGCGCCTCGCGGTGCAGCAGCCCCGCCTCGTCGAGCCGCTTCGCGACGAGCGGCATCCCACCGGCACGCCAGAGGTCGGGCGCGACGTAGGTTCCGAACGGCTTGAGGTCTGCGAGCAGCGGCGTCCTGGCGGCGATCCGGTCGAAGTCGTCGATCTCCAGCGGCACGCCGGCCTCGTTGGCGACGGCCAGCAGGTGCAGCACCGCGTTGGTCGAGCCGCCGGTCATCGCCACCGCGGCGATCGCGTTCTCGAGCGACTGCGGCGTGATGATTCTGCTCGGACGCAGGTCACGCTCGAGCACGTCCATGATCAGCCGGCCGACGTCCTCGGCGACCTGCCCCTTCTTGCCCTCCTCGGCCGGCACCATCGAGCTGCCCATCGGCGAGATGCCGAGCGTCTCGAAGGCGAGCGCCATCGTGTTGGCGGTGAACTGGCCGCCGCAGGCGCCGGCGCCCGGGGACGCGACGGACTCGAGTTCGTGGAGGTCGGCGTCGGAGATTTTGCCGGCGGCGTGGGCGCCGACCGCCTCGAAGACCTCCTGGATGGTCACCCGCTCGCCGCGGAAGTTGCCCGGCGCGATCGAGCCGCCGTAGAGCATGATGCTCGGCAGGTCGAGGCGGGCGAGCGCCATCACGCAGCCGGGGATCGTCTTGTCGCAGCCGGAGAGCGCGATCACGCCGTCGAACAGGTGGCCGCGGGCGACCAGCTCGATCGAGTCGGCGATCACCTCGCGGCTGACCAGCGAAGTCTTCATGCCCTCGGTGCCCATCGTGATGCCGTCGGAGACGGCGATCGTGTTGAACTCCATCGGCGTGCCGCCGGCTGCGCGGACGCCCTCCTTGACCCGCTCGGCAAGCCGGCGCAGGTGGAAGTTGCACGGCATCACCTCGGTCCAGGTGTTGGCGATGCCGATGATCGGGCGCCGCAGCGCCTCGTCGTCGTAGCCGATGCCCTTGAGGTAGGCGCGCGCGGCGGCCCGGTCCGGGCCGTCGAGCTGCGCCCGGCTGCGCTCGCGGATGTCCCTGCTCACGCGGCTCTCGCCCCGACCTTGCCGGCGCGGAGGCGCTCCCACTCCGACAGCCGCCAGATGTCGCGCCGGACGTGGCCGGGGTCGTGCTGGCGGCCCACGAGGTGCATGTTTGCGCGCCCGATCACGCGCGCCTCGTCGGACGTCAGCGCCATCCACTTGGCGAGCACGTCGTCGGACGCCGGCAGCCGCGTGCGGCCGCCGCCGCTGACGTCGGGGAAGTTGACGCAGTACTCGCTCAGCAGCCGGCCGGTCGCGGGGACGTAGGCGACGATCGGCTTGTGCGGGTAGATCAGGTAGGCGTACGGTGCCTGGGCTCCGTCGGAGCCGGGCGCGTCGGGCAGCGACCGGCCGTCGAGGCGGATGAAGCCGAGGTCGCGGTACATCGCCCACTCGACCTCGTTGACGCAGGAGCGCAGGAGCTCGCGGGCACGCTGCTCGGCGCGTCGCTCGCGACCCGGGTCGAACGCCGGCGGGGCGGCACCGGCCCCCGCGCCGCGACGGCGAGCCGCCAGCCGGGCGACCAGCCTCGAGCCGAGGACGAACACGGCGAGCGCCGTCACCACCAGCGCAGTGGTCAGGAGCGCCAGCACCGCTCAGCCTCCGGAGGCCCGCGGGAAGAAGATCACGCGCTGGGCCTCGGGCGGGATCTCGCCGTAGTCGCGCACCATCTGCGCCTCGCGGCGGCCGCTTCCGGGCCGCTCGGTGGGCACCGCCGCCCACATCCCCTCGTCGAGCTGGCGCCGGAACTCCTCGATCAGCAGCTCCTCGTCCGCGCGCACACGGCGGTCGCCCTCGGCCAAGAGGACCTCACCGTGACCGGGCTTCATGCGCAGGAACTTGATGCGTCAATCCTAATGGGCGCGCGGCGATGCGAGGCCGAAGACGTCGACCGGCCCGGCCCCGGCGCCGATCCCGCGCAGGCCGTCGCGGACGGCCTCGGCGGCCACCGCGCGCGCGGCGCGCGCTGCGTCGAGCGGCGTGTCGCCGAGCGCCAGCCGCGCCGCGAGCGCCGACGAGTGGGTGCAGCCTGACCCGTGGGCGGCACCGTCGGGGTGGCGCTCGCCGGGGATCGCGACCGGCTCGCCGCCGTCGAAGAAGACGTCGGCGATCGGCTCCGCGTGGCCGCCGGTCACGACGACCGCAGCGGGCCCGAGCGCGTGGATCGCGCGCGCCAGGTCGCCGGGCGGCGTCTGCTCGTCCGCGCCGGCCAGCACACGTGCCTCGGGAAGGTTCGGCGTGACGACCGCCGCGCGCGGCAGGATCGACCGGCGTAGGGCCTCGATCGCGTCCGGCTCGAGCAACCGGGCTCCGCTCTCGGCGACCATCACCGGGTCGACGACGACCGGCGCCTGACCGACGAGCTCGAGCGCCTCGGCGACCGCGGCGATCGTCTCGACCGATCCGAGCATGCCGACCTTCACCGCATCGACGCCGATGTCGTCGACGACGGCGCGCACCTGTCCGACGATCGCCTCGCGAGGGAGCGGGTAGACGGCGCTGACCGCAACCGTGTTCTGGACGGTGATCGCGGTGATCGCGGTCATGCCATGGGCGCCACAGCGCGCGAACGCCTTGAGGTCGGCCTGGATGCCGGCACCCCCGCCGGAGTCCGAGCCGGCGATCGACAGCAGGCGGGGCGGAGTCGAGGCAGTCATAGGAGCGCGCAGCTTAGGCGCGGGGCCCGGACACCTCGCGCCCGGGCGACCGCCGCGTGCGCCGCCAACCGAACAGACCATCGCGGCAGACGAGCCCGCGTGTCTCGAGCTGCCCCAGTGCAGCGCGCGTCTCGCTCACCGGCAGACCGGCGAACGTGGACATCGCCTCGATGTCGAGATTCGACTCGACCGCGTCGAGCAGCCGCCGCTCGAGCGGATCGATCTCCGGCTCGGCGATCTCGATCGGCAGCGACGTTGCCGCCCCGGCGCCGAACAGCTCGTCGAGCACGTCGGAGGCGTCGCGGACGACCGCGGCACCCTCACGCAGGAGGCGGTTGCTGCCGCGCGCCGCGCCTGTCGAGACACGGCCGGGCACCGCGCCGAGCGTCCTCCCGAGCGCCTGCGCGAAGTCGGCGGTGATCAGCGTCCCCGACGCCTCACCGGCCTCGACGACGACGGTCATCCGCGCCAACGCGGCCATCAGCCGGTTGCGCGCCGGAAAGCTCCAGCGGTAGGGCCGCTGCCCCGGCGGCAGCTCCGCGACGATCAGGCCGCTCTCACCGATCTGGCGGTGAAGGTCCCGATGGCTGCGCGGATAGGGCACGTCGGGCCCGCCGCCAAGGACTGCGATCGTCGCCCCGCGAACACCGAGCGCGCCGCGGTGAGCCGCCCCGTCGACGCCGAGCGCCATCCCGCTGATCGTCGTGATCCCCGCGACGCCCAGCCCACGCCCGATGTCGTGGGCGACGTCGATCGCGTACGGCGTGGCGTCGCGCGTGCCGACGACCGTCACGGCCGGCTGATCGTCGATCGACGCCAGCAGCTCGAGGCGTCCGCGGCAGAAGAGCACCGCCGGCTGGTCGCTGAGGTCCTCGAGCGCCTTCGGGTAGCCCTCATGGTGGCGGCAGATCGCGGCGACACCGGCGTGGCGCAGGTCGGCACGGGCACGGCGCGGCTCGAACCGCCCGAGGAAGGCGAGCCCCTCCTGCCGCCCCGCGCCGCCGACGGCCTCGCAGAGCGCGCCGTCCTCGAGCGCGAAGAGCTCGGAGGGCGCGCCTGGCCGGCCGGTCAACCCCGCGATCCGAGCCGACAGCAGCCCGATCAAATAGCCGCGGCGCAGACAGGCGTCACAGGCCCCGCTCATGCCGCCGCGGTCCGCCCTGGCGCGACGGCGCGGTAGCCCAGCGCCTCCGCTACGTGGTCGCGCCCGACCTGCTCGGCGCCCGCCAGATCGGCGATCGTGCGAGCGACCCGCAGCACGCGGTCGTGCCCGCGGCCGGTGAGCACCCCGGCATCGAGCGCCGCCGCCAGCGGTCGCGCGGCGGGACCGTCGAGCGGCACGAGCGACCGCGTCGCGCCGGAGGCCAGCTCGGCGTTGGATGCCGCGCCGGTGGCGTCACTGCGAGCCGCCTGGCGCTCGCGCGCCGCGACGACACGCGTGCGAACCGTCGTCGAACTCTCCCCGGCAGCATCGGAGGCGAGCGCCAGCGCAGGCACCGGCGCCAGCTGGCAGACGAGGTCGATCCGGTCGATCAGCGGGCCGCTGAGCCGCGCGCGGTAGCGCTCGCGGGTCAGCACGCCGCACTCGCAGCGCTGCCCGCCGACTCCGCATGGGCACGGGTTGGCCGCGGCGACCAGCAGGACGCGAGCGGGAAAGCGCAGCGCGACCTGGCCGCGCACGATGTCGACGCTGCCACGCTCGAGCGGCTGGCGCAGCGCCTCGAGCGCCGGGCGGGCGAACTCGGCGAGCTCGTCGAGGAACAGGACCCCGCGGTGAGCCAGCGTCACCTCGCCCGGGCGCGGCCTGGTGCCGCCGCCGACGAGCCCCTGGGCGGAGATCGTGTGGTGCGGCGCCCGGAACGGTCGCTCGCTCGCCAACCCGTCGGCGCCGCCGGTGACGCTCTGGACGCGCGTGATGTCGAGCGCCTCCTCGATCGTCGGCGGCGGCAGGATCCCGGCCAGGCGGCGGGCGAGCATCGTCTTGCCGGCGCCCGGCGGTCCGACCATCAGCAGGCTGTGGCCGCCCGCCGCGGCGATCTCCAGCGCGCGACGGGCGTCCGACTGGCCGCGTACGTCGGCGAGATCCGGAAGCTGGTCCGCCGGCTGCGCCGGCGCTCGACGCCGGGCAGCGGGCGGCTCCGGCGCCCAGCGGTCGTGAAGCAGCTCGACGAGCCGACGCAGGTCGGGTACCGCGCAGACCTCGAGGTCGTCGGCCAAGCTCGCCTCGGGCGCTATCTCAGGCGCGAGGACGAGTCGACGGATGCCGGCCGCGCGACAGCCGAGCGCGATCGGCAGGGCGCCGCGCACCGGCCGCAGCGAGCCGCCGAGCGACAGCTCGCCCGAGACTGCGCAGCCGTCCAGGGCGCTGGCCGGTACCTGTCCGCTGGCAGCGAGGACTCCGACGGCGATCGCCAGGTCGAAGCTCGCTCCCGCCTTGCGCACCCAGGCTGGGGCGAGGTTGACGGTCAGGCGCTGGAGCGGAAACTCGAGTTCGCTGTTGAGCAGCGCCGAGCGCACGCGCTCGCGCGCCTCGCGGACGGCGGCGTCGGGCAGCCCGACGACCGTGAATGCGGGCAGGCCGCGACGGGCGTCAACCTCGACGGTGACCTCTCGGGCATCGACGCCCTCGATGGCGAACGTTGGCACGCTGGCGAGCACGGAGGGCACGCTAGGCAGGCCCGTCGCACAGGTGACGCCGCTTCCGCGACGAGACCGACACAGCCGGCTCTGCGTCCTGGAGCCGACCTGTCACACCAGGGCGCCGGCGGGCGCAAACGCCGATCTAGCGTCTCGCGGATGGCCGGCGGCGACACCCGCATCCAGCTCGGCGCGCACGGCGAGGAGCTCGCCTGCGCCCACCTACGGCGCGCCGGCTACACGCTGATCGAGCGCAACGGCCGCTGCGGCCGGATCGGCGAGCTCGACGTCGTGGCACGCCACGGCCGCTGCCTCGTCTTCTGCGAGGTCAAGACCCGGCTGGCGGGCGGCGTCGCCGGACCGGCCGGACCGCTCGACGCGATCGGACCCGCGAAGCAGCGGCGGATCCGCCGGCTCGCCGCCGAATGGCTGCGCACCCGCCCCCAGAGCGGCGGGGCGCCGTGGATCCGCTTCGACGCGATCGGGGTCCTCGTCGACCGCCAGGGCCGCCTGCTCGCCCTCGACCACGTCGAGGACGCCTTCTAGCCGAGCGTCAGCTGCTGGTAGGCGGTCGAGTTGAACGACATGCGATGGATCGGCGAGACGCCGTGGGCGGCGATCGCGGCGCGGTGGTCGGGCGTCGAGTAGCCGACGTGGGCCGCGAAGTCCCACTCGGGGTGGCGCTCGGCGACACGTCGCATGTAGCGGTCGCGACTGACCTTGGCGAGCACGGAGGCGGCGGCAATCGCAGCGCTGCGCGCGTCGCCGTCCACCACGGCACGCTGCTCGTGCTCGAAGGGCGGCACCCGGAATCCGTCGACGAGGCAGACCGTCCCCGGCACCGCGACCCGTCGCAGCGCCGATCTCAGCGCGTCGAGGTTGGTCACGTGCAAGCCGCGCGAGTCGATGCCGCGCACGCAGCGCGACACCACGGCGGTCCTGGCGCACGCTCGCATCACCAGCGGGTACAGCTCCTCGCGCGCCTCCTCGCTGTGCTGCTTGGAGTCGTTCAGGCGCGCCAGCGCGCGCCGATCGCCGAGCGTCAGCCGCTCGAGGTCGAACAGCACCGCCGCGGCGACCAACGGGCCCGCGAGGCACCCTCTCCCGGCCTCGTCCGCTCCCGCCACGAACCGCGCCCCCAGGCGCCGGTCATGGTTGAAG
>DATABV010000184.1:0-19039 GCA_036259395.1 Thermoleophilaceae bacterium
CCCCCCCCCCCCCTTCTTCTCACTCGTAAGCCCGGTAGCGCGTCCAGACCCAGTAGACGCCGTACGAGCAGGCGGCGAGCAGCGCCAGCCAGACCACGACGCCCCCGCCGCCGACGTCGAACAGACGACTCGTCGCGCAGAAGGTGAGGAACGCCAACCCGATCGACCCGTAGAGGACCGCCCGGTCGCGGTCCGGCAGACCCTCGAGATCGCTCCTGAACTGGTGGAAGAGGCGGTAGCCGAGCAGGGCGATCGCCGTGAAGAACGCCAGCGACAGAGCCATCAGCAGGAGGTTGAGCGCGTCGCCGCCGCCCGGCGCGGCGGTCAGCACGAGCGCGATCAACGCGATCAGACCGAACTTCCAGAGCAGGCTCACCGGCTCGATCCTAGCCCGGCGACTGGATCGCGCCGGCCGCAGTCAGCGCGAGCACGAGCGTGCCGAGGGCGATCCGGTAGCCGACGAACACACCCACAGAGTGCGTGGTCAGATAGCGCAGCAGCCAGGCGATCGCCACGTAGCCGACGAAGAACGAGATCACCGTCGCGAGCAGGATGTAGCCGAGCGGGTCGCCGTCGCCCTCCTCTCCCGACAGGATGCCGGCGAGCTGGAACAGGCCGCTGAGCACGACCGCCGGCACGGCCAGCAGGAACGAGAACCGGGCCGCCGCCGCGCGCTCGAGCCCGAGCAGCAGGCCGGCGCTCATCGTCGCGCCCGACCGCGACACACCAGGGATCAACGCGAGCGACTGCGCCAGTCCGATCAGGATGCCGTCGCGGGTCGAGATCCGCCCCAGCTCGCGCTCGTGGGTCCCGACGCGATCGGCGTAACCCAGGACCAGCCCGAAGACGATCAGCACCGTCCCGACCAGCCACAGGTTGCGGGCGCCGTTCTCAATCTGGTCCTCGAACGCCAGCCCGAGGATGCCGATCGGGATCGTCGCGACGATCAGGTACCAGCCCATGCGGGCGTGGGCCGTAGAGCGCAACACCGGTTGGAAGAGCGAGCGCGTCCAGACCGACGCGATCGACCAGATGTCCCTGCGGAAGTAGATCAGCACGGCGGCCTCGGTTCCGAGCTGCGTCACGGCGGTGAAGGCCGCGCCCGGATCGTCCCAGCCGAGCATCGCCGGCACGATCAGCTGATGGGCGCTCGACGAGATCGGCAGGAACTCCGTGAGTCCCTGCAAGATGCCCAGCACGATGGCCTCGATCAGCGACACGGCCGCCGAACCCTAGTCAGAAGGGGGCGCTCCGCCCCAGCCGGTAAACTGCCGCGTCGGATGAAGGCCCGCATCGCCCTGCTCGCCAGCCTCGCCCTCACGGGCTGGCTGCTCTACGCCGTCCCCGCACTCGCGCACGACAACGGCGAGGGTCTCCTCGGCGAGACCAACGACAAGATCATCACCTTCTTCTCGCTCGGCGTGGTCGTCTTCTTCGCCGTGCTCGTCTCCGTGCTCTCCTGGCTCCAGGCGGTCCTGGACCGCCGCAAGGAGCAGCGCAAGGCGACCGCGGTACGCGACATCGTCGGCTGGTAGCGCTCGGCGCGGGCATGCCGCTCGACGCCGAACAGGTGACCTACGAGCGCCGCGGCGCCGCGGCGGTGGTGACGATCGACCGCCAGGAGCGGCGCAACGCCGTCGACGGGCCGACCGCAGACCTGCTCGCCGAGGCGCACGACCGCTTCGAGCAGGACGACGGCGCGCGGGTGATGGTCCTGACCGGCGCGGGCGACGAGGCGTTCTGCGCGGGAGCCGATCTGAAGGCGATCGAGACGCTCGGACCGCGGTTGGATTCGCCTGACGGTCCGTTGGGGTTCACCCGCCGCACGCCGTCGAAGCCGGCGATCGCCGCCATCTCCGGCTGGTGCCTGGCCGGCGGGCTCGAGCTGGCCTTGTGGTGCGACCTGCGGATCGCGGCCGAGAACGCAAAGTTGGGCTTCACCGAGCGCCGCTTCGGAGTGCCGCTGATCGACGGCGGGACTCAGCGGCTGCCGCGGATCGTCGGTCTCGGCCGTGGCCTCGACATGATCCTCACGGGGCGCATCGTGGGTCCGCAGGAGGCGCTGGGGATGGGCCTGCTGACCGAGGTCGTAGCGCCCGGCCGGCAACTCGAACGAGCGCTCGAGATGGCCGATGCGCTCGCCGTCTTCCCCCAGCAGACGATGCTCGCTGACCGCCGCGCGGCGATCGAGGGCCTCGGCCTGCCGCTCGCCGACGGCCTCCGGCTCGAGGCCGAGTCCGGCCCCGCCACCTTCTCCGACGCGCGCGCCGGCGCCGACCGCTTCACCTCCGGCGAGGGTCGCGGCGGCACCGGCACGGGGGCCTGAGGTCTCTACACGGCGTCAGCAGCAGCCGCCCTCATCGCAGCATCCCTCCCCGTCGGTGCGGGTAATCAGCCGGTCAACCATGCGCTCACCTCCTCCAATGCCTCGCTGTTGACGTAGTAGTAGGCCCACAGCCCCTGGCGCTCGGAGGCGACGATGCCGGCCTTGCGGAGGACGCCGAGATGGTGAGAGACAGTGGGCTGGGAGAGGTCGAAGAGCGGGACGAGCTCGCAGACGCAGACCCTGCCCGCGTGCTTGCGCAGGACGTCGACGAGCTGAACCCGCACGGGGTCGGCGAGCGCCTTGGCGATCGACGCCATCCGCTCGGCCTCCGCACGATCGACGTCGGGATAGACGACCGGCTCGCAGCAGCGCACGCCGGGCGCGTTCTTCTGCTTCGGGGCGAGCTCCAGATCGACACTCATCTATCTATGTATATCAATTCAAGTGATACATGTCAATGCAACCAACGGCCCTCGCGCTGCCGGGCGGCCCGCGGCGCCGACTAGAGTGCGCGGCCGTGAGCGCACCGGCGATCGAGGTCTCCGACCTCCGCAAGAGCTACGGCGACGTCGACGCCGTCCGCGGTCTCTCATTCGAGGTCGCGCGCGGCGAGGTGTTCGGCATCCTCGGCCCCAACGGCGCCGGGAAGACGACGACCGTCGAGATCCTCGAGGGCTACCGCAGGCGCTCCGGCGGCAGCGTCAGCGTGCTCGGTCACGACCCCGAGCGGCGCGAGCGCCAGCTGCGCCAGCGGGTCGGGATCGTCCTGCAGAGCTGCGGCTTCTACCCGCGACTGACGGTGCGCGAGGCGGTCGGGCACATGGCGAAGGCCTACCCCGCCCCGCTCGACACCGACGAGACGATCGGGCTCGTGGGACTCGGCGACAAGGCCGACACCCACGCCGGCAAGCTGTCCGGCGGCCAGCAGCGGCGGCTCGATCTCGCCCTCGCGCTCGTCGGCGACCCGGAGCTGGTCTTCCTCGACGAGCCGACCACCGGCTTCGACCCCGCGGCGCGGCGAGACGCCTGGGAGGTCGTGCGACGGCTGCGCGAGCTCGACAAGACGGTCCTGCTGACGACCCACTACCTCGACGAGGCCCAGGAGCTCGCCGACCGCGTGGCGATCGTCAAGGACGGCGCCGTCGTGGCCGAGGGCCCGCCCTCCGACCTCAAGCCCGACTCCGGCGGCTACCGCGTCTCCTACCTCTCCGGCGGGCGGCGCGTCGAGCACCAGACCGAGGACCCGACCGACCTCCTGCATCGATTGACCGGCGACGCGCTCGGGCGCGGCGAGCGGCTCGAGGGGCTCGAGGTCGCGCGACCGACGCTCGAGGACGTCTACCTCGAGCTGACCGCCGAGGCGGAGGAGGAGCGGTCGTGAGCGGCGTCGCGCTGGCCTGGGCGCAGTTCCGCATCGAGCGCAAGCTGTTCTGGCGCAACCCGAGCGCGGCTTTCTTCAGCTTCATCCTGCCGTTGACGCTGCTGCTGCTGGTCGCGTCGGTCTTCGCCGACGACCCGAGCGAGCTCGACGTGCTGATCCCCGGCGTCGCCGGCATGAGCGTGATGGCCACGACCTTCAACGCGATGGCCTACAACCTGACCTTCCTGCGCGAGCAGGGAATCCTCAAGCGGATGCGCGGCACGCCGATGCCGACCGCCTCCTACTTCGCGGGCTTCCTCGGCAACGCCGTCGCCAACGCGTTCGTCCAGGTCGGCCTGGTGATCGTGATCGGGCACTTCCTCTACGACGTCGCCTGGCCAAAGGACTGGTTCGAGCTCGCTGTCTTCACCGCCGTCGGCGTGGTGACCTTCGGGTCGCTGGGGATAGCGCTCTCCCACCTGATCCCGAACTTCGACTCGGCGTCGGCCTACGTCAACGCGCTGTTCCTGCCGGCGATCATGATCTCCGGCGTCTTCTACTCGAGCGACTCGCTGCCCGCCGGGCTCGCCGCCGTCGCCGAGGCGCTGCCGCTGAAGCACGTCATCGACGGCTTCTCGGACGCGATCGTCACCGGCCGAGGGCTCTCGCACGAGCTCGGCGCGCTGGCTGTGCTCGGGCTCTGGGGCGCCGCCGGCCTGCTGCTGGCGATCCGCGGCTTTCGCTGGGAGAGGTGAACGGCAGCTGCGGTACTCGCCGGACCTCGCTCCAGTGAAGGCCGCGATGCGCCGCTGTAGGACCGGCCCGGCTGCCCCCTCCGCTTAGGGCTGGCCCCGCCCATTCCAGTCGTTCTCGAAGGCCCAGCGGGCGCCGACGGTCCAGGCCTGCAGGGGGTTGGCGATCGCGATCGGTTGGGGCCCGTCGGGCGTCACCGCGTAGAGCTCGGGCGCGCCCCCGAGGCGGTCGAGGGCCTCGAGGACGCCGGTCCTGACGCGCTCGGCGTCCTGCTCGCGACCCGCGGCGCGCAGGCCACCCCAGCCGAGCCAGCAGTCGAATGGCCAGACCGCGCCGCGGTGATAGGCGTGGGCGTCGAACTGCGGATGGTCCGCGGACAGCGTGCGCAGTCCCCACGGGGTCAGGACATCGGGCTGGACCAGCCGCTCGGCGGCGCCGGGCGGCGCCGCGCCGGCCCACAGAAGCCAGCCGAGCTGCGAGCCGGCGCCGGAGACCGGCCGGCCGTCGCCCTCGATGGCGAGCGTGTCCGGCGTGAAGGATCGGACCACCTCCGCGCGCAGCGACTCGGCCAGGTCGCGATGCCGCTGCTCGCCCGAGAGGCGGGCCAATGCAGCGGCCGCGGCTACGGCCACCGCCTGCGTGTCGGCGTCGGCCAGCGGCGGCTGCGGCGCCGAGCCGTCCTCGCGCAGGATCCCACCGCCGCGGGTGTCGGGATCGAGCGGGTCGGTCGTATCGCGCCAGCCCTGTTGGGCGAGGCCGCCGGGCGCTCGGCGCGGGCCGTGACGGACGAGCCCGCCACCGCGCTCGACCGCTCGCAGCAGCCACTCCCCCGCGGCGCGCCAGTTGGGCTCGAGCTCCATGGCCAGGCGGGCGTCGTCGAGCACGTCGAGGAGAACCAGGAACCACGAGGTCGAGTCCGCCGAGCCGTAGTAGGTGAGGCCACCATCGCCGCGCACGGGCCAAGCCCTGTCGACGAGCCTGCGCGGCGCCTGGCGCCAGTGCTCGTGGAGGATCTTCCCGGGCTCCTCGTCGGTCCGGGGATCGTCGCGGCGACCCTGCAGCGCCGCCAGCGCGCGCAGCGTCGCCTCCGCGACGTCGGGGCGCTCCGGCAACACCTGCAGTGCGGTGATCAGCGAGTCGCGGCCGAAGAGCGTGTTGAAGCGGCCGGGGTCGCCGCCCACGGCCGGCGCCCCGCTGGCGTGCGCCCAGCCCTCGCGCGAGAGCACGCTGTCGAGCTGATCGCCCACCCGCGCGGGGTTCAGCCCTTGACCGCGCCGGCGGTCATGCCGGCGACGATCCGCTTCTGGAAGATGATCACCAGGGCGACGAGCGGGATCGTGATGATCACCGACGCGGCGCTGATCGTCCCGAGCGGCACCTCGAACTCGGTGCTGCCGGTGAAGTTGGCGACAGCGACCGGCACCGTGTACGCCGACGGGGAGCTGGTCAGCGTCACCGCGAGCAGGAACTCGTTCCAGACGAAGAACGCCGTCAGCAGCCCGGCGGTCACCAGGCCGGGCGCCGCGAGCGGCAGGACGACCTTGCGGAAGGCCTGGAAGTTCGTAGCGCCGTCGACCAGCGCCGCCTCCTCGAGCTCCTTCGGGATCTCCTTGAAGAACGAGGCGAGGATGTAGATCGCCAGCGGCAGCGCGAACGTCAGGTACGGCACGATCAGCCCGGTGTAGGTGTTGTAGAGGCCGATGTCCGTCCAGAGCTTGAAGATCGGCGCGGCGATCGCGATCGGCGGGAAGGTCGAGATCGACAGCACGATCGCCAGGATCAGGAACTTGAAGCGGAACCGCAGCCGCGCCAGCGCATAGGCCGCGAACGAGCCGAAGACGAGCGCGAGCGTGGTCGTGATCGTCGTGATGATCACGCTGTTGCGCAGCGCGTCGGTGAAGTCGGCGTTCTGGAAGACCGACTGGTAGTTGTCGAGCGACGGGTTCGGCGGCAGGAGATCGGCGCTCGAGAGGTCGGTACCCGTCTTCAGCGAGACGTTGATCAGCCAGTAGAACGGCATCAGGCAGAAGACGCAGATCAGGACCACGGCGATCCAGAGCAGCGCCGGCCGCAGCCGGCTGCGGCGCGGTCCCCGGGCCTCCGCCACCCGGGCGCGCGAGCCCGCGACGGCGGTGCCCGGACGCGCCACGGTCTGCGGGGACGCCTCCATCAGCGATCCTCCACCAGCGAGCGGATGTTGCCACCGACCGTTCGGATGTAGAGGAACGACACCGCCATCACGATCACGAAGGTCAGCACCGAGAGCGCCGAGCCGTAGCCGATCAGCCGGTTGCTGGTCAGCTCCTGGTGGGCGAGCAGCGACAGGGTCGTGGTGTTGTTCGCCCCGCGCGTCAGGACGTAGGGCAGATCGAAGATGCGCAGCGCGTCGAGCGTGCGGAAGATCAGCGCGACGAGGATCGCCGGCGCCAGCAACGGCAGCGTGATGCGGCGGAAGCGCTGGAGCGTGGTCGCCCCGTCGACCTTCGCGGCGTCGTAGACGTCGTTGGGGATCACCTGGAGGCCGGCGAGCAGCAGCAGGGCCATGAACGGCGCGGTCTTCCAGACGTCGGCGAGCACCATGACCGCGAGCGAGTAGCCCTCCTCGCCCAGCCACACCACGCCCGCGCCGGGCAGCGCGAGCGCGTCGATGATCTGCGGCGCCAGGCCGAGGTTGGGCTCGAAGATCGTCCGCCAGGTGATCGCGCTGACGACCGTCAGCACCGCCCACGGCACCAGCACGACGGTCCTCAGGATCCCGCGGCCCCTGAACGCCTCGTGCATCGCGAGCGCCATCCCGAGGCCGACGACCAGCTCGAGCCCGACCGAGATGACGGTGAAGAGGAACGTGACGAGCGCCGCCTGCCAGAACTCCGGCGAGGCGAACGCCTCGGTGTAGTTGTCGAAGCCGGCGAAGCGCGAGAGCCCCGGCACGCGCACGCTGTACTCGTTGAGCGACAGCCAGATCGCATAGCCGATCGGATACGCCGCGACCAGCGCGATGACGACCATCGACGGCGACAGCATCGCGAGCGCCAGCCGGCGCTCGCCGCTGCCGTAACGGTCACGACCGCGAGACCGGCGCCTTCCCAGTCTCGCGGTCGATGCCTCCATCTAGTCCTCCACGGTCCGAGCGTCGGCTAGAAGGTCTCCAGCGCCTGTTGGATGTCCCCGTTCATGTCCTGTGCCGCCTGGTCGGGCGACTTGTCGCCCTGCAGCGCGGAATAGACGTTGGTGTAGATCGCCTCGCTGATCTGCGGGTAGACCGGCGAGACCGGGCGCGGCTGCGCCTGCTCGATTGCGTCGCGCAGCTCGGTGGCGAATGGCAGCGCCTGCTTGACCGCGGCCATGTCGTAGACCTCGCTCACCACCGCGGGGAGCGACGCCTTGGTGACCTGGATCCGCTGCTGGTCCGGCCTGGTGGCGAACTCGATGAAGGCGAGCGCGCCCTCCGGGTTCTCCGAGAACGCGGAGATCGCGAGGTTGTAGCCGCCGAGCACGCCTGCTCCCTCGTTGCCCTGGTATGAGGGGAACGTCGTCACGTCGAAGTCGTCGGCGATCCGTGACTCCTTGGCGAGCGCGTAGGCGTAGGGCCAGTTGCGCATGAAGGTCGCGCGACCGGCCTCGAAGGCGCGGCGCGACTCCTCCTCCATGTAGGTCGTCACGGCCTTCGGGATGGCGCCGTCGTCGACTCCCTTGCGCATGAAGGCCAGCACGTCTCGGACCTGTTGGCTGTCGGCGGTCGCCTCGCTGCCGTCCTCGTTGACGACCGAGCCGCCGGCGCTGTAGAGCAGCTCGAGGAAGTTCACCGTCAGCCCCTCGTAGCGCGCGCCTTGGAAGATGTAGCCGTTCTCCTGCTGGGCGACCTGGAACATGTCCTCCCAGCTCTGCGGCGGCTCGTTGCCGGCCTGGTCGGTGCGCCAGTAGATGAAGCCGGCGTTCGTGTTGAACGGGAAGGCCCAGTACTTGTCCTGGTACATCGCGGTCTCGAGCGTCGACGCGATGAACGCGTCGCGCTGCTCCTCGACGGCGTCGGTCATGTCGAGCAGCCAGTTCTGCGCGGCGTACTCCGCCGTCCAGATCACGTCCATGCCGAGCACGTCGCACTGCGGCGACTCGGCGCGCAGGCGCTGGATCTGCAGCCGCCGCTGGTCGTCGGCGGACTCGGGAAGCTCGAGCAGCTCGACGTTTGCATTCGGATTGGCCTTGTTGAAGTTGTCGACGACCGTCGTGAAGGCGCCGCTGGTGTCCTTGCCGATGCACCACGTCACGTCGCCCTCGGCGCGCGCCTGCCCCACCTGCTCGGCGTCTGGAGCGTCACCGGCGCCGGCACCGCCACCGCCACCCCCGTCGTCGTCGCCACAGCCCGCGAAGGCAAGTAGGACCACGGCGACCAGGGTCGCCAGAACGCTCAGCCGGTTCATCGCACAGCTCCTCTCGTAGGCGCTTCCTGCTCCGGTTCTTACCCCCGGGACGGGGGGTCAAACGAAGCGCTTCACAAGAGCAGCGTCTGCCCGTTCGCGCGCAGCCAGCGCTCGTGCCGGCGACAGTCGGGCATGCGCTGGGCGAGCAGTGCCCAAAAACGCGGCGAGTGGTCGTGAACGTCGAGGTGCGCGACCTCGTGCTCGACGACGTAGTCGAGGATCTCGGGTGGCGCGAGCAGCAGTCGCCAGTTGAAGCTCATCGCGCCGCTGGACGAGCAGCTCGCCCAGCGTGTGCGCTGGCCGCGGATCTGAAGGCCCGCGTAGGAGCGTCCGACGCGGGCGACCGCGGCGTCGAGCCGGCGGCCGACCTCGGCGCGCGCCTGGGCGCGGTACCAGCGCTCGAGCGCGGCGCCGATCGCCTCGGGATGGTCCTCGGCGACCGCGACCGTGAGCTCCTCGCCGCGGCGGGCGACGTGGGCCCTCCTACGGGCGGGCTCCACGCGCACGCGCAGGCGCAGCCGCTCGCCGAGGAACGGCAGTTCGCCGCCGTCTTCCAGCCGCGGGCGCGGCCGCTGCGCCGCGGCGGTCCGCATCCGCAGCAGCGTGCGCTCGATCCAGGCCCGCTTCGAGTCGACGAACGGCTCTACCTCGCGCAGCGGCAGCCTGCGCGGCACGACGACCTCGACCCCCTCGGCGGTCACCTGGATCCGCGCGCGGCGGGCGCGGTCCGAGTGGCGAACCGTGTAGGGGGTCGCTGACACGGCCACGAGGCTAGGCGACGGTCCGGCGGGCAGCCTCAGAGGATCGTCGGCACGGTGCCGCCATCGACACTCCATGCGGCGCCGGCGACGTTCGACGCCCGCTCGGAGCAGAGGAACGCGATCACGGCGGCGATCTCCTCCTCGGTGCCGATCCGCCCGAGCGGGATCTTGTCGCCGAGGCCGCCGATCACCTCGTCGCGATCGACGCCCTGCTGTGCGGCCACCTGATCGGCGAGCCCGCCCTCGTCTAGCCAGAGGCCCGTGCCGACGACGCCCGGGGCGACGGCGTTGACGAGCACGCCTTGGGGCGCGAACGCGTCTGCGTAGGTGCGGGAAAGCGACAGTTGCGCAGCCTTCGTGACCGAGTAGGCGGCGTTGCGCTGTGAAGGCCGCTTGCCGGAGGAGGAGCAGACGTTGACGATCCGTCCCCAGCCCGCGGCGGCCATGCGGGGTGCCGCCGCGCGCATCAACCGCATCGACGCCATCACGTGAAGCTCCCACTGCTCCTGCCAGTCGGCGTCGGTGAGCTCGTCGAGCGCCACCATCTTCGTTGTCCCGGCGTTGTTAACGAGGGCGTCGACGCGACCGAAGCGCTGATCGCAGGTCGTCACGACGTGCTCGCCGGCGTCAGGGTCCGTGATGTCGGCGGCGAGAATCTCGGCGCGACCGTCGCACTGCTCGGCGGCGGCAGCGAGATCGCTCTCGGAGCGCGCGACCAGAAGCACTCGCGCCCCCTCGCCGGACAGCAGCCGTGCCGTCGCCAAGCCGATCCCCCGGCTGCCGCCGGTGATCACGCAGGCCCTGTCGCGCAGTCCGAGATCCATCGGCGGGAGTTTCGCAGTCGACCGGGCGGGGTCGCGCCACGCGCGCTGGGTGTCGCCGAGATCGCCTACGATGGCTTTCGCAAACCCGATCGTCTGCGAATGGGCTTGCAGGACCGGAGATGCTCTCGACCGTCACGGAGACAATCAGTCACGGACGCCGTCTCAGAGGACTCGCGATAGCGGTCGCGGCGGTCTGCCTGATCGGCTCCGCCTCCAGCGCACAGGCGATGGCCGACACCGTGACGAACGCGAACGACTCGGGCCCCGGTTCGCTGCGAGCGGTGATAGCCGGCGCCGACGGCGGGGACACGATCGACTTCCACCCGAGCCTCGATGGCGAGACGATCGAGCTGACCTCAGGGGCGATCGAGATCGACAAGAGGCTGACGATCGCCGGCCCCGACGCATCACAGCTCACGATCGACGCGAACCAGGGCGGCCGGATCTTCGCCACCGTCAGCGACGACGACCCCTCGACCGACGAGAACCTGTCGATCTCCGGGCTTACCCTCGCCAACGGCGTGGCGCCAGACGACGGCGTGCTGCTCCGCAGCGGCGGCGCGATCCACCACGGGAGCACCGGGTCGCTGACGATCTCCGACTCGACCTTCAGCGGCAACCGCGCGGGCGGCGCCGGCGGAGCCAGCGACAACAGCGGCCGCGGACGCGGTGGAGCGATCCACGTGGGCCTGACATCCGGGCCGGTCGTCATATCGGGCAGTAGGTTCGTCGGGAACTCGGCCGGCGGGCCGGGCGGTGACGGCCTCGAGAGCGGCCGCGGCTGGGGCGGCGCGATCCACATCGGGACCAACAGCACGGTGAGCGTCTCGGACAGCATCTTCGCCGACAACAGTGCCGGTGGGACTGGCGGCGCGGGCCACGACAGCGGCCACGGGGCGGCTGGCGCGATCAGCATGAGCGGGGGCAGCCCCAGCACGTTCACGGTCACTCGCAGCAGGTTCTCCGGGAACGCCACCGGGGGCGACGGCGGCGACGGGATTGGCAGTGGCGGCGGACAGGGAGGCGCGATCACGATCTCGCTGAACTCGGCCACGATCTCCGACAGCACGTTCGACGCCAACAGCGCCGGCGGGGACGGCGGCGGCAGCCCTTCCGGCGGCCGCGGCGTCGGCGGCGCGATCTACACCTCGGGGACGAAGCCCCTCGCGATCACCAACAGCACCTTGGCCGGGAACAGCGCCGGCGGCGACGGCGCGCGGGGCTTCGGTGGCGCGCTTTCGCTCTCCCCCGCCGCGACGGCGACGTTGGACAGCGTGACGATCGCTGCCAACTCGGTCGGCGACCACCTGGAGAGCGAGGGCGCCGCGATCGGCGACTCCAAGCCGCTGATCGTCGACTTCGCGGAGGTGACCGCGAGGGCGACGATCATCTCCGGGAACAGCGGCGCGTCGGACTGCAACATGCCCGTGGTCTCGTCGAGGTACAGCATGGAGGGGCCGTCCGCGACCGATACGAGCTGCGGCCTGGACCTCGACTCGGCAGACCCGCAGCTCGCGCCGCTCGCCGACAACGGCGGTCCGACCGAGACGCAGGCGCTCGCACCGGCGAGTCCCGCGGTCGACGTCGTCCCCAAGGCCCTTTGCCCGACCGTCGTCGACCAACGCGGCGAGCCGCGGCCCGAGCCTGGGGAGCTCCTCTGTGACGTCGGCGCGTTCGAGCGACAGGATCCCGTTGCGCCCACCATCACCAGCATCGCCGCAGCGACCTTCCAGGTGGGCAAGGCGGGGAGCTTCACCGTCGCGGCGAGGGGTGGACCGAAGCCGTCGTTGTCGCAGACGGGCGCGCTGCCTGGTGGGTTGAGCTTCACCGACAACGGCGACGGCACCGCGAGCCTCGCCGGAACGCCGGTGGACGGCACGGCCGGGGTCTACCCGATCGCGATTAAGGCCTCGAACGGCGTGACACCCGACGTGACGCAGAGCTTCACTCTGACCGTACAAGCGGCGCCGCCGGTGCCGCCGCAGCCCCCGCCGCCCGGTCCGCCAGGGCCTCCTAATCCGCCAGGGCCTCCCAGTCCGCCAGGACCTCCGGGCCCGCCAGGGCCGCCGGAGCCGGAGCTGCCGTTGGAGCTCTCCACGGATGTCAAGAGGAAGTCCCTTGCGAAGCTCGTCCGGAGTCGGAGGCTCGTCGTCGCTGCGAATGTCAATGGAGCGGCGAGGTTGACCCTGACGGGTAGGGCGAAGCTCGGGATCCGCGTGGGCGGCAAACTGAAGACGAGGCTCGTCGTGGTATTCAGGCAGAAGGCCGTCCGGTTCAGCGCCGCTGGTGAGAGGAAGGTCACGCTGGCCCTCACCCGAAAGGGACGCAGGGCGCTTCGGCGTTTGGAGAAGGTGAGGCTGGTGGTCGTCGCCAAGGCGACCGCCACCACCGGTGAGACGAAACGAGCGCGGGTCGCCCTGACCCTCCGGCGGTCCTAGCCGGCCTGGTGCGGCAGCGGATCGCCGCGTAGGCCGGCGAGCAGGTTGTCGACGGCGATCTCGGCCATCTCGGCGCGGGTCTCGTGCGACGCCGAGCCAAGGTGCGGCGCGACGACGAGGTTCGGCGCGCGTAGCAGCGGATGTTCGGCCGGCAGCGGCTCCGGGTCTGTGACGTCGAGCGCGGCGCCGGCGATCCAGCCCTCCTCCAGCGCCCGGAGCAGCGCGTCGGTGTCGACGATCGGCCCGCGGGCGGTGTTGACGAGATAGGCGTCGTCGCGCATCCGGCGCAGCGCGTCGGCGTCGATCAGGCCACGCGTCGCGTCGGTCAGGGGGCAGTGGAGCGTCACGACTGTCGACTGCTCCAGCAGCTGCTCGAGCGGCACGCCGTCGGTGCGGCCGCTGTGGACGACGCGCGCGCCGAAACCCTCGACGCGCCGCTCGACCGCCCGGCCGATGCGGCCCAGCCCGACGATCCCGACGGTGGCACGGTGCAAGTCGTGACCGAGCAGGCGCGCCGGCTCCCAGGTCAGCCACTCTCCCGCGCGCACCTCAGCGTCGCCCGCGGGGATTCGCCGCATCACGGCCAGCATCAGCGCGAGCGCGAGGTCGGCGCTCGTCTCGGTGAGGACGTCGGGCGTGTGCCCGACCGGAATGCTGCGCTCGGCGGCCGCAGCGAGATCGATGTTGTCGGTGCCGACGGCATAGGTCGAGACGGCGCGCAGCCTGGGCGCCGCGTCGAAGAGCTCGCGGTCGACGGGGTCGGTGAGCATGCAGAGCAGTCCCTCCGCCTCGGCGGCGCGCTCGTGCAGTTGCTGCGGCGTCGGCGGCAGCCGTTCCGGCCAGACCTCGACGTCATGCTCGGCGGCGAGCCGCTCCAGCGCCGCCCCTGGCATCTCGCGTGTTACGAAGCAGCGCGCCATCGACGCGAACCCTTCCACGAAAGGAGCGAGCGGAGCATTCTTGGGGCCATGGCCCCGTGAATCCTTCGGGCGGCGGGGTAGAGCCGGTGAAGTGCCCAAGGACACCGGCTTTCCGCGGACCGACGCGCAATCCGACTTCACGCGCGCCAGGCGGCGCCGCGCGCTCGCGCGGCTGGCCAACCGCCTCAGGGGCAAGCCTGGCGCGAAGGTGGCGATCCTGCCGTTCGAGGAGGTCGTCGAGGCGCTCGGTCGCCGCGGAGAGCGCCGGCTCGGCCTGCGCTCGATCGCGCTCGACTCGATCGTCGGGACCGTCGACCGCGGACGGGAGTTCGACCGTGGCTTCCGCCCCACGTCTCCGCGCCCGCGCGGCCGCTTCGAGCGGATCGCCACGGCAAAGCGCCGCGGCGAGCCGATGCCGCCTATCCGCGTCTACCGGATCGCCAACGCCCACTTCGTCGAGGACGGCCACCACCGCGTCGCCGTCGCCCGCGCCCAGGGCCAGCCGGACATCGACGCCTACGTCACCGAGGTCGTGACCGAGGTCGGCCACGACCTCGACCTGCGCAGCGTCACGCCCGACGAGCTGCGCGCCCTGCGCTGAGCGACGACGTCGCTCAGCCGCCGGCCGTCAGCGACGAGCCGTCCTGCGGGTCGAAGAGCTGGATGTGCGAGGCGTCGATGAAGAGCTCCGCCTCCTCGCCTCTGCTGACCTGGCTCTCGGCCGACAGGCGCGCGACGATCTCGCCCTCCTCGCCCGCGCCCGGAACCTCGCCGACGCCGGAGTCCTCGGCGAGCTCGCGCAGCTCCTCGGACTCGATCCGCTGGTCGGAGGTCACGCGGAAGTGGGCGTAGAGCTCCGATCCCATCGCCTCGATCATGTCGATCTTCGCTCGGAAGGTGGCACCGCGACCGCGGGCGTCGTCGCCGAGCAGCGCGGCGTCCTCGAAGTTCTCGGGCCGGATGCCGGCGATCAGCTCGCGGCCGGCGGCGTCGCCCTGGCCGATCCGCCGGCGCAGATCCTCCGGCAGGCGGACGTCGACCATCGGCAGCTTGACGGTGTCGCCCTCGATCGTCGCCGGCATGAAGTTCATCGCCGGCGAGCCGATGAAACCGGCGACGAAGAGGTTCTTCGGCCGGTTGTAGAGCTCCATCGGCGTATCGACCTGCTGCAGCTTGCCGGCGCGCATCACGGCCACCCGGTCGCCAAGCGTCATCGCCTCGGTCTGGTCATGGGTGACGTAGATCGTCGTCGTGTCGGTGCGGTTCTGGATCCGCGAGACCTCGGTGCGCATCTGGACGCGCAGCTTGGCGTCGAGGTTGGAGAGCGGCTCGTCCATCAGGTAGGCCGACGGGTCACGGACGATCGCGCGCCCCATCGCGACGCGCTGGCGCTGTCCGCCGGAGAGGTTCGCCGGCTTTCGGTCGAGGTGCTCGGCGAGGTCGAGGATCTTCGCCGCCTCCTCGACCCGCTTGTCGATCTCGGCCTTGTCGACGCCGTGCAGCTTGAGCGCGAAGCCCATGTTGTCGCGCACGGTCATGTGCGGGTAGAGCGCGTAGTTCTGGAAGACCATCGCGATGTCGCGGTCGCGCGGCGCCTTCTGGTTGACGACGTCGTCGCCGATGAACAGTTGGCCCTCGCTGATGTCCTCGAGCCCCGCGACCATCCGCAGCGCGGTCGACTTGCCGCATCCCGATGGACCGACCAGGATCATGAACTCGCCGTCCTCGACCTCGAGGCTCATGTCCTTGACCGCCTCGTAGCCGTCGGGATAGCGCTTGGTGATTCCGTCGAAGACGATCTTGGCCATCGCCCCTCCCTTACCCGTAGTCGCGCCGTTTATCCCCAGGCCGGATGCCGAGCGACCCTCAGAGCGCCGCCAGCAGCTCGTTGGCGGCGGACTCGCCCGAGCGGACGGCCCCGTCCATGTAGCCCGACCAGACCTCGGCGGTCTCCGCGCCCGCCCAGTGCAGCGGGCCGATCGGAGCGCGCAACGCCTCGCCATATCCGGTCCAGGCGCCGGTCGGCATGTGGCAGCCGTAGCAGCCGCGCGAGTACTCCTCCTCCGCCCAGAGCCGCTCGACGTAGCGGTCGGGGCGAGCGGCGCGCGCGCCGAACAGCCGCGTGAAGCAGCCGATCACCGCCGCGCGGCGGTCGCTCGCGCCGAGCCGTCCGAGCTCGCGCGCCTGGCGGCCCTCGAGGAAGCCGAGCAGGACGCCGGGCCGGCCCGCGGGCGGCGAGTTGTCGTAGGTCAGCTTGATCGGCCCGGTGTCGCTGAGGCCCTGGCCCGAGAGCCCGTCGCCGCGCCAGAACGGCTCGTCGTAGACGGCCATGCACTTCGCGACGGTGCCGAGCGGCATCCGCTGGGTGAGCTGGTCGCGGTGCCCGGGAAGCGGCGGGTCATAGACGATCCGCCCGGCGAGCGTCGGCGGGATCGCGACGATCGCCCGCCGGGCGCGGACGGTCAGGCGGTCGTCGCCCGCGCCGGCCGCGTCGCCGACGCGGTCGGCGTGAACCGTCACGCCGTCGCCGCCGTGCTCGATCCGGCGGACCGCGGCGTCGAGCACTACGACGTCGTCGCCGAGCCGCTGCGCGAGCGCGATCGGCACGCGCTGGGAGCCGCCGACCAAGCGATCCTGCTGAGCGCCGCCAGCGGTGTCGAGCAGCCGCTCCAACGAGCCGGCCGAGTGAATGTAGAAGAGCATGTGCAGCAGCGACACGTCCTCGGGCTGCGCAGCCCATACCGCCTCGGTGCCGAGCTGCAGCAGGTCGCGGCCGCCCTTGGTGAGGACGTTGCGGCGCAGCCAGGTGCTCGCGGTCTGCCCGTCCCACACGGCGGCCTTGGACGCGAGCCACGGCCGGTCGAGCGGCACCGTGCGGGCCATCCGGTCGAGCCGGCGCTGCGTGCGCAGGACGTCGAGCAGGACGAGCGGGCTGACGCGCGGGATCGTCCCCCGGTAGCGGCGCAGTGCGCCGCGCCACTCGATCACGTTGTCGCCGATGGCGTAGGTCGGGAACGTCTCCACGTTCATCTCGTCGGCCAGGGCGGCGATGCGGTCCTGGGTCGGCCCGATCCACTGCCCGCCGACCTCGACGACGCGGTCGCGCGCCTCGAGCACCACGACCGACGCTCCAGCGGCGAGCAGGTCCCTCGCCGCGACAAGACCGGCGAGACCGGCGCCGACGATCGCCACGTCGGCCTCACGCTGCTCGATCATTCGGGGCCGCCTGCCAATCCCCGATCCCGTGCCCACGTCCACCGTGGGCAGCCAGCCCTAGGCCGGGAGCCGCCGCACGCGCGCCAGGCCGTTACCGTCGGGAGCCTGGCCGTCGCGGCCGACGTAGCCGCCCTTGGCCCCGACGATCACGTAGACGGTGTCGCCTCCGCTGACGTTGCGCGTCTTGCGGTGCGTCGCCGCCGCGACGCGCGCCATGCCGCCCGGGCCGAGGCGGTGCACCGTCCCGTCGCCGAACTCGATCTCGAGCTCGCCGCTATGGACGAAGTACAGCTCCTCCTGCTCGTCGTGGTAATGGAAGTCGGACTCGATCCCCGACGGCATCACGATCGCGTTGATGCCGAACTCCTCGACTCCGAGCTCGCGCCTGATCTTGCGAAAGCCGGGGCCCTCGCCGATGTCGTCGAGGTTGGCGACCGAGTAACCCTCGCCCTGCGTGACGTTGCCCATGGGTGGACCATACCGATTGTATGTATCCAGATCCAGGGTAGGAGCGGGAGGTGATCAGGATCGGCTGCTCGGGCTGGAACTACGACTCCTGGCGCGGGGGGCTCTACCCGGAAGGCATGGGACCTGCGCGCTGGCTGCGCGAGTACGCGCGCCACTTCGACACGGTCGAGGTCAACTCGACCTTCTACCGGCTCGCCTCGCGCAACGGCGTCGAGCGCTGGGTGGCCGAGACGCCCGACGACTTCTGCTTCGCAGTCAAGGGGAGCCGCTATCTGACACACGTCAAGCGACTCGCCGACGCGCCGGACAAGGACTTCGTCCTCGGCAAGGGCATCGCCCGCTTCTACGAGCGGATCACGCCGCTGATCCCCGCGGGCAAGCTCGGACCGGTCCTCTGGCAGCTGCCGCCCAGCTTCAAGCGCGACGACGAGCGGCTGGTCAACCTGCTCGAGCTGGTCCCGCCCGGTCGTCACTGCGTCGAGTTCCGTCATCCGAGCTGGTTCGCCGAGGACGTCTACCGGCTGCTGCGCGCGCATGGAGCGGCGCTGGTGATCGCCGACCGGCCCGAGCTGACGTTCCAGACCCACGAGCTGACTACCGACTGGACGTTCGTGCGCTTCCACTACGGCCACCGCGGCCGGCGCGGCAACTACTCACGCAGCGAGCTCGAGCAGTGGGCGCCGCGGATCGCCGGCTGGCACGACCGCGGCGTCGACGTCTACGCGTACTTCAACAACGACTGGGAGGTCTTCGCCCCCCGCAATGCGGCGACGCTGAAGCGGCTGCTCGACGTCTGACGCCGGGCGCTAGCCGCCCGCCGCCTCGGCCTTCGCGAGGCCGCGCAGCGCCCAGACGCCGAAGAAGACCAGCATGCCGGCCGCGGCGCCGTAGGCGAGCGCGACGTCCGCGGGAGCGCCGGAGATGAAGTCGCGCGCGGCCTCGATCACGGCGGTGATCGGGTTGACGCTCGCGGCGGTCTTGACCCACCCGGTCAGCAGGTCGAACGGGACGTAGACCGGGGCGATGAAGACGACGAGGAAGACCGGTGTCTGCATCAGCGGCCCCGCCTGCAGCGAGCGGAAGCGCAGTGCGATCCCCGCGGCCCACATCAGCGCGGTCAGGTTCATCAGCAGGGCGAGCGTGTACATCCCGACGAGGTCGGCGACACCGCCGCCGACCTCCATTCCGACCGCCAGCGCGAGGACGGTCAGCATGATCCAGATGAACAGGGCGCGGCCGGCCGCGACGAGCGCGTAGCCGGCGAGCAGGGCGCGCCGGTTCGGCGCCGCCAGCATCATCCGCCGGCCGACGCCACCCTCGAAGTCGCGCGCGATCGCGAAGCCGGTGAACACGCCGCCGAAGGCGCTTGCCTGGAGCAGGACGAAGACGAACTGGAACGTCGCGTAGTTGTCGGGGAAGTCGAACCCCGGCACGTCGCTGACCGCCGACAGCCCGCCGGCGAAGGCGCCGAAGTAGAACAGCGGGAACAGCATCGACGGGACGACCATCGTCGGGTCGCGGAAGAAGCGGTGCAGTCCGCGCCAGCCGACCG
>DATABV010000185.1:0-15741 GCA_036259395.1 Thermoleophilaceae bacterium
GCCGGCGCCGCCATCGACAGGCGGGTGTAGAAGCGGTCGCTGGGCATGGCGAAATCGGGCTGCCGAGATTTGAACTCGGGACCTCTCCGACCCGAACGGAGCGCGCTACCAGACTGCGCCACAGCCCGTGACCGCTCGAAGGCTATCGCGAGCGCGCCTCCGGGTCCTCGGCCAGCGCCCGGCGCAGCGTCTCGTCGAAGCCGACCGGGTCGATCTCGAAGAGCGCGGCGCCCGACGGGTCGGTGACGACCGTCTCGGTCGCGAGCCCCTCGACCAGCGGACGGGCGATGCCCGCGTCGACCGGCGTCACCAGGCCGATCCAGAGCGATGACAGCCATGGAGTGAGCAGCGGGAACGGGATCTTCGGGCGCGGCCGGCGGCCGAGCGCCATCGCCATCCGGTCGAGCATCTCACCGTAGGGCAGGACGTCCGGACCGCCGATCTGGATCTCGCGACCGCGGGATTCGGGCACCTGCGGCGCCGCTGCCAGGTAGGCGACGGCGTCGTCGATGCCGATCGGCTGTGTCGGCGTCTTCAGCCAGGCCGGCGCGATCATCGCCGGCAGCCGCTCGACGAGGTAGCGCAGCGTCCGGTAGCCCTCGCTGAGCGCGCCGACGACCATGCTGGCGCGGAAGTAGGTCACCGGCGGGCCCTCGCGGCGAAGCGTCAAAGCGGTCTCGTGACGGCTGCGCAGGTGCTCGGAGCCGGGCTGGTCGCCGAGCCCGCCGAGGTAGATCACGCGCTCGACTCCCTCGGCGCGGGCCATCCGCGCGAAGTTCAGCGCCGCCGCCCGCTCGCGCTCGGGGAAGTCGCCCTTGCCGCCCCCGCGGCCCATGCCGTGGACCAGGTAGTAGGCGACGTCGGCTCCCGTGCCGGCGCCGCGCAACGTCTCAGCCCGGGTGACGTCGCCCTCGTGGAGCTCGATCCCCGCCTGCTCGAGTGGACGGGCGCGCTTCCTGTCGCGGACGAGAGCGCGCACCTCGACGCCGCTGCCACTCAGGGCTTGCGCCAGTCGGCCGCCGACGAATCCCGTCGCTCCGGTTACGAGCGTCCGCATCGTGGGGACTTACCCAGCGTTGCCGGCCCAATCCTCATACTTGGCGACGTGAAGCGCGCGGTTGCCATAGCGACGCTCTGCGGGTCGCTCGCCTTCGCGGTCAGCGCCTGCGCAGCTGAGAGCGACGGGCCCGGCGGCGCGACGGCCGAGCGACGTGCCACTGAGACGACGCCGGACGGACCGACGGGCGCGACCGCCGCGCGCGGCGTGCGCCTGCTGCCGGTCGGGAGGTTCGACCAGCCGACCTACATCGCGTCGCCGCCCGGCGATCGCGCCCGCCGCTTCGTCACCGAGCGCGAGGGACGGGTCGTCCTGCTGCGCGGGGGCCGCCGCTCGACCTTCCTCGACATCGCCGACCGGGTCCAGACCGGCGGCGAGAGCGGGCTGCTGTCGATCGCCTTCCACCCCGGCTACGCGCGCAACCGACGCTACTTCGTCTACTACGTCGCCAACGACGGCGCGATCGCGATCTTCCAGTTCCGCGCCACCGCGAACGGTGACCGCACGCGTCCGGGCTCCGGCCGCCTCGTGATGCGCGTGCCGCATCCGCGCTTCAACCACAAGGGCGGTCAGCTCCAGTTCGGCCACGACGGGATGCTCTACGCCGGCTTCGGCGACGGTGGCGGCGGCGGAGACCCCGACCGCAACGCGCAGGACCTCGGCGAGCTGCTCGGCAAGATCGTCCGGATCGATCCCCGGCCGGGCGGCGGCTATCGAATCCCGCGCGACAACCCGTTTCGCGGCCGCGCCGGCGCGCGCGGCGAGATCTTCGCCTACGGCCTGCGCAACCCGTACCGCTTCTCGTTCGACCGCGTTACCGGCGCCATGGCGATCGGCGACGTCGGTCAGGACGCGGTCGAGGAGATCGACTTCCTGCCCGCGGCGCCTGGCAGCCGGCGACCGCGCGGCGGCGCCAACCTCGGCTGGTCGGTCTTCGAGGGCAACCGCCGCTTCCGCTCCGGCAGCGCGCCAGGCCACGTCCGGCCCGTCATCGAGCGCACCCACGACCAGGGCAGCTGCTCGATCACCGGTGGCTACGTGATCCGTGACCGCCGCCTCGGCGCGCTGCGCGGCAGCTACGTCTACGGAGACCTCTGCGACGCTCGCCTGCGCGTCGCGCGCCTGACGCCCCGGGGCGCGCGCCGCGACCGCGCCCTCGGGCCGCGCCTGCCGCAGCTCGTGTCGTTCGGCGAGGACGCGCGCGGCCGGGTCTACGCCGTCTCGCTCGGGGGCGGCGTCTTCCGCCTCGCCCCGCGCCGCTAGCGGGCGCCGGTACCCTTCGCGGTCCGTAGCCCACCCCAGGAGGACCGTTTCAGTGACCGGAGTCGTGATCTCGTCCGCCGCGCGCACCGCCGTCGGCTCGTACGGAAAGAGCCTCGCCGGCGTGCCGACCACCGACCTCGGCGCGACCGCGGTCACCACGGCGCTCGTGCGCGCCCGGACGGCGGCCGACCAGGTCGACCAGGTCGTCTTCGGCAACGTCATCCACTCGGCGCCGGAGGACATGTACATGGCCCGCGTCGTCGGGATGAAGGCGGGGATCCCGAAGGAGTCGCCCGCCTTCACCGTCAACCGCCTCTGCGGCACCGGCGTCCAGGCGATCGTCTCAGGCGCCCAGGCGATCCAGACCGGCGACGCGGACTGCGTCGTCGCCGGCGGCGCCGAGAACATGAGCCGCGGCCCGTACTGGATGCCGGACGCTCGCTTCGGCGCCCGGATGGGCGAGACGAAGATGGTCGACCCGGTCGTCGGCGGCCTGACCGACCCCTTCGACAAGGTCCACATGGGCACCACCGCCGAGAACCTCGCCGAGTCGCACTCGATCTCGCGCGAGGCGCAGGACGAGTTCGCGCTCGAGTCCCACCACCGCGCTGAGGCCGCGATCGCCGCGGGCAAGTTCGACGACGAGATCGTTCCCGTCGAGGTCAAGGTCAAGCGCGACAAGGTCGAGTTCAAGCAGGACGAGCACGTGCGGCCGGGCGCCTCGATCGACGGCTTCGCGAAGCTCAAGCCGGTCTTCAAGCAGGACGGCACCGTGACGGCCGGCAACGCCTCGGGCATGAACGACGCCGGCGCCGCGGTCGTGCTGATGTCGGAGCGCAAGGCGGAGGAGCTCAGCGCCCCGGTGCGCGCGAAGATCCTCTCCTACGCCTACTGCGGCGTCGACCCGCGCACGATGGGCATCGGCCCGGTGCCGGCGGTCAAGAAGGCGATGGAGCGCGCCGGCCGCTCGCTCGACGAGGTCGGCGTGATCGAGCTCAACGAGGCGTTCGCCGCCCAGGCGCTCGCGGTCATGCAGGACCTCGAGCTCGATCCCGCCAAGGTCAACCCGAACGGCGGCGCGATCGCGCTCGGCCACCCGATCTCGGCCACCGGCGCCGTGATCACCGCCAAGATCCTCTCCGAGATGGAGCGCGAGGACCACGAGCTCGGCCTCGTCACGCTCTGCATCGGCGGCGGCCAGGGCATCGCCCTGCTCCTAGCGCGAACCTAGCGAGCTAGAGGCCGATCCAGACGGTCTTGTCCTCGAGGTAGGACTCGAGGCCGGCGAGGCCGTGCTCGCGGCCGATGCCGGAGGCCTTGACGCCGCCGAAGGGGGCGGCGGCGTCGCTCGGCCCCCAGATGTTCACGTAGACGTTGCCGGCGTCGAGCAGTGCGGCGAGCTTGTGGGCGTTGCCGACGTCGCGCGTCCAGACGCCGGCGGCGAGGCCGTACTCGCTGTCGTTGGCGCGCGCGGCGACCTCCTCGAGGGTCTCGTAGGGGAGGGCGACGAGCACCGGCCCGAAGATCTCCTCGCGGGCGATCGAGATGTCGTCGGAGGTCGCGGTGAAGAGCGTCGGCTCGACGAAGTAGCCGTCACCGGCGCCCTCGGGCGTGCCGCCGCCGGCGACGAGCTCGGCGCCGTCGCGGCGGCCCTGGTCGATGTAGTCGCGCACGCGCTCCTCCTGCTCGGCTGAGATCACCGGGCCGAGCTGCGTGCCCTCTGCGAGGCCGGCGCCGACGCGCGCCCTGCCGGCGGAGGCGGCGAGCTTGGCGACGACGTCGTCGAACTGGTCCTTCTGGACGAACAGCCGCGAGCCGGCGTTGCAGGCCTGGCCGGTGTTGTAGTAGATCGCCTGGTAGCTGCCCTTGACGGCGGCGTCGAGGTCGGCGTCGGGCAGGATCACGTTGGCCGACTTGCCGCCCAGCTCGAGCGTGACGCGCTTCAGCGCACGGCCGGCCTTGGCGCCGATCTCGCGGCCGACCGCCGTCGAGCCGGTGAAGGCGAGCTTGTCGATGCCGGGGTGGTCGACGATCGCCGCGCCGGTCGCGCCGTCGCCGGTGACGACGTTCAGCACGCCCTCGGGCAAGCCCGCCTCGAGCGCCAGCTCGCCGAGCCGCAGCGCCGTCAGCGGCGTCTGCTCGGCCGGCTTGAGCACGGTCGTGCAGCCGGCGGCGAGCGCCGGCCCGATCTTCCAGGCGGCCATCAGCAGCGGGAAGTTCCACGGGATGATCTGGCCGCAGACGCCGACCGGCTCGCGGCGCGTGTAGACGTGCACGCCGGGCTGGGAGACGGGGACCACCTGGCCGGCGATCTTCGTCGGCCAGCCGGCGAAGTAGCGCAGGTGCTCGACGGTCTTGGCGACGTCGACGATCTTCGCGAGGCCGACCGGCTTGCCACCGTCGAGCGACTCGAGCTGCGCGAGCTCGTCGGCGTTGGCCTCGACCAGCTCGGCGAGCCTGTAGATCAGCGCGCTGCGCTTCGCCGGCGTCAGCGATCCCCACTTGCCCTCGAGCGCCGCTCGAGCGGCGCGCACAGCCCGGTCGACGTCCTCCGCGCCGGCCTGGGCGACCTCGGCGATCGGCTGTCCGGTCGACGGGTCGAAGGTCTGAAAAGTCGCGCCGTCGGCCGCCTCGACGCGCTCGCCGCCGATCAGCAGGCGGTGCGGGCCCGCGGCGAACCCGCGAGCGGCCTCGGAGAGAGCGTCTGGAAGTGTCGCGGTCATCGTCGGTCTCGCCTCCTCACGGCGTCATCACGATCTTCAGCGCCTCGCGGCGGTCGTATGCGGCGTAGGCCTCGGGCGCCTCGTCGAGCGACATGTGGTGGGTGACCAGCGGCGACGGGTCGAGCACGCCGGCGCCCATCATCGCCAGCACGCGGTCGACGTGGGCGATCACGTTCGCGTGGCCGGTGTGGACGTCGAGCGCCTTGATCCAGACGACGCCCATGTGGACCTCCATCCGCTCGGCGTAGACGCCGGTCGCGGACACGCTGCCGGCCTTGCGCGCGAGCCGGCAGGCCATGTCGAAGGCGTCGGGGTGGCCGACGGCGTCGATCACTACGTCGGCGCCGCGGCCCTCGGTCGCCGCCTTGACCGCCGCGCGGGGGTCCTCCTCGGTCAGGTGGACGGGCTCGCCGCCGAACGCGCGCGCCATCTCGAGCCGCTCGGCGACGGTGTCGATCGCGATCACGCGCGCGGCACCGCAGGCGCGGGCGACCTGGACGGCGCACAGGCCGACCGGTCCGAGCCCGAGCACGACCGCGGTGTCGCCTGGCTGCATCCCCGACGACTCGACCGCGTGGAAGCCGGTCCCCATCACGTCGCCGGCGAACAGCGCGGCGTCGCTCGACATCCCCTCGGGGACCTTGCGCAGCGTCAGGTTCGCGTTGGGCACCAGCACCTCGTCGGCCTGGGCGCCCTGCAGCGAGCCGAGCACCTCGCCGTGGCCGAAGACGCGGCCGGAGTCGCACTTGTGGAAGTCGCCACGGCGGCAGAAGAAGCAGCGCCCGCAGGCCGAGCAGTAGCAGCCGAGCACGCGATCGCCGACCGCGACCTCGCTGACGCCGCCGCCGGCCGCGACCAGCTCGCCGACGAACTCGTGGCCGATCGTGAAGCCCGGCTCTACCCCGACCCGGCCGTGGTAGATGTGGAGGTCGGATCCGCAGACCCCGGTCGCCTCGACGCGGACGATCGCCTCGTCCGGCGAGCCGAGCTCCGGCGTCGGCTTCTCGTCGACCCGGACCTCGCCGGGCGCCTGGAATGTGACGGCGCGCATCGCGGGCAACGGTATCGTCCGCTCGCATCAGGGGACTCGCGAGGGGAGAGACGATGGCCGACGTGTCGAGGGCAGTGCTGATCACGGGGTGCTCGACCGGGATCGGTCGAGCGACAGCTGAGCGACTCGCCGTCAACGGCCACACCGTCTACGCGACCGCGCGGCGGCCCGAGACGATCGCCGACCTCGAGGCCAAGGGCTGCCGGACGCTCGCGCTCGACGTCACCGACGAGAGCTCGATGCGGGCGGCTGTCGAGGCGGTCGAGGACGCCGAGGGCGCCGTCGGCGCGCTGGTCAACAACGCCGGCTACAGCCAGTCGGGAGCGGTCGAGTCGCTCGACCTCGACGCCGTCCGCAGCCAGTTCGAGACCAACGTCTTCGGCCTCGTCCGGATGTGCCAGCTGGTCCTGCCCGGCATGCGCCGCCAGCGCTTCGGGCGGATCGTCAACGTCAGCTCGATCGGCGGCAAGCTGGTCTTCCCGGGCGGCGGCGCCTACCACGCGACCAAGCACGCGGTCGAGGCGTTCAGCGACGCGCTGCGCTTCGAGGTCAAGGGCTTCGGCGTCGACGTCGCGATCGTCGAGCCCGGGCTGATCAAGACCGAGTTCGCCAACGCCGCGACGACCGCGCTGACCGACGGCACCGATCGCGACGGCCCCTACGCCGAGTTCAACCGGCAGGTCGGCGCGACGACCGTCGGCGCCTACGAGGGGCCGGCGGCGAAGCTCGGCGGCGGTCCCGAGACCGTCGCCAAGGCGATCGAGAAGGCGATCGTCAGCAGGCGGCCGAAGATCCGCTACAAGGTCACGCCGTCGGCGCACATCGTGCTCGGCCAGCGCGCGCTGTTCAGCGACCGCATGTGGGACGCCTTCGTCGGCACGCAGTTCAAGCGGCCGCGCGCGTAGCCGAGTCCCGTGCCGGCGACGTCAGCGTGCTGCCGCTGCCGGCGCGCGCGGGACGGCGTACGACCGCGCCCGCCAGGTCACCGGAGCGGGATCGAGCTCGAGCAGGGCGCGCCAAGTAGCGGCGGTGACGGTGCTGCCGAAGCCGATCCCGCGCCGCTGCTTGAACGCGGCAATCGCACGACGGGTCGCCGTGTCCATCCAGCCCGTGACCCTCAGCCGGGCGCCCGCCGCGAGCAGCAGCCGCTGGGCCTGGACGACGATGTCGCCGCGCGAGAGCGTCGTCAGCAGCGGATAGCCGGGGTCGCGCGGGCGCGCCAGGAAGCGCGTCAGCGGGGAGCCGACGGCGGCGAAGTCGCGCGCGGTCCCCTCCTGCCACGACCACCAGCTCACGCCCGTCGCGCCGTAGGCGGCAGCCAAGGCGCGGAAGCGGCGGATCTCGCGCGGCGGCGGCTGCATCCAGACCTGCCCGAGCGGATAGATCGGCTTGCCGTAGATCCGGTTGTGCATGTAGGTCGTACGGAAGATCGAGTCGACCGACGTGCCGATCGCGCGCCAGTACATCTGCGGCACGTTGAAGTCGGCCGCGCCCGGCGCCAGGAAGACGGAGTAGGGAAAGGTCGAGTGGTAGTGGACGTAGGGGAAGCTGGTCAGCCCGATCGGGTAGTCCGGCCCGACCAGCCGGCGCAGCGTTCGCATGTAGCGCTCCGCCTCGAGGTAGCGGCCCTTGTAGTCGCTCTCGGCGTCGATCACCAGGCAGTCCGCGCCGGTCCTCGCGATCCGCGCGCTCAGCCGCGCCTCGGCGATCGGGTGGCGGCCGTAGACGAAGTGGTAGCCGCAGACCCTGATCCCCGCGTCGTGCAGCGTCTCGATCAGCCAGGGGTTGAGCTGGGTCCACTGGGTCCGCTCGTTGCCCGCCTTGAGGATCACCAGCTCGATCCCACTGCGCTTCGCACGCGCTGCGATCCGCGCCGCGCTGCCGCCCTCGGTCCGGGTCATCAGCCAGATCCACATCGCGTCGCCGTCGAACGCCGGGACGGAGCCCGGCGACGGGGACGGCGACGGCGTCTGGGCCGAGATGGGGGCGGCCGCCGCGAGGGTTAGCCCGACGAGGGCGAGAGCGACGGCGAGCCGGACCACGCCGGGGAGTCTCGCAGCCGCGTCTCGAGCACTTCCATCAGCCGCTGGGCGGGGCGGTTGTCTCCATACATCTCGGCGGTGAAGCGGCGCACGCCGTGGACCGTCGCCGCGCTGGCCAGCCGCTCGGCGAGCAGCCGGCCTAGTCCCAGCCCCTGCAGCGCGTCGGCGACGACGATCGCCGCCTCGGCTGTGTCGGGGTCCTCGTTCAGCCGGACGTAGCGAGCGACCGCGACGATCATGCCGGGCCAGCGCTCGGACTCGACGACGAGCGCCACGTGGTCGTGGCCGTCGACCTCGGTCAGGTAGCGCAGCTCGGCCTTGGTGAAACGGACCTTAGGCGCCAGGAACCGCCGCTGCACGGTCTCGTCCGAGAGGCGGTGGAGGCCGTCCTGGAGCTCCTGCTTGTCCTCCGGCACGATCGGGCGGATCGCGACCAGCGTCCCATCGGCCAAGACGTGCCGTGTGACCATGGTTACGAGTGTCGCACCATCGAGGCGCGCTTCCGTGTCGGCCGTCACACAGGCGGTGGGCGGTGGCGGCCTTCGCCCGACTGCGGCTCGCCCGCCAGCTCGCCCGTACCGCGCGACGCCGCGATGTCGGCTCCGGCGATCCGGTCCAGCTCGCGCGCGAGCTCGGCGCGCAGGTCGCGCACCTCGATCTCGCTGACGTCGCGAGCCGGCTCGGCGCGCTTCTCGAGTGCCCGCTCCCTGACGTTCGCCGCCAGCGTCTCGAGCTTCGCCCGGCGGGGCTCGGGCAGCCGTTGCCAGCGCTCGCTCGCGGCACGGGCGAGCTGGGCGCCCAAGCTGCTCGCGCCGCGCTCGAGCGCCTGCCGCGCACGCGCGGCGGGATCCCGACCGCCATCTCTCCCGGCTGCTGACATCGCGGGCATGGTCGCGATCGGGGTGGACGGACAGCGGGATAGGCTCCCGGCCATGCGAGCGGTGACGATCGACGACGGCGCCCTGACGATCGCGGAGCGGCCGGATCCCGTTCCCGGCCCGGGCGAGATCCTCGTTGCGGTACGCGCCGCCGGGATCAACGGCGCTGACATCCTCCAGCGCAAGGGCGCCTATCCCGCGCCCCCCGGCGCGCCGGCGGACATCCCCGGGCTCGAGCTGGCCGGCGAGGTCGTCGCGCGCGGGCCGGGGGCCCAGCGGTTCGCCGAGGGCGACCGCGTGATGGCGATCGTCGGCGGCGGCGGCCAGGCCGAGCTCGCCGTGTTGCACGAGCGCGCCGCGATGCCGGTGCCCGACGCGGTCGACTGGCCGCAGGCCGGCGGGCTCGCCGAGGTCTTCGTCACAGCGCACGATGCGATCTTCGGCCAGGCCGGCCTGCGTCCCGGCGAGCGGCTGCTCGTCCACGGCGGCGCCGGCGGCGTCGGGACGGCAGCGATCCAACTCGGCCGGGCGGCGGGGGCGACGGTGACCGCAACGGTCCGCAACGAGGAGCTGCGGCCCGAGGTCGCCAAGCTCGGCGCCGAGCCGATCGACCCCACGGGCTTCGAGGAGCACGGCCCCTTCGACGTCGTGCTCGAGCTGATCGGCGCGCCGAACATGGGCGCCAACCTGAAGGCCCTCGGGACCGGGGGCCGGGTCGTCGTGATCGGCGTCGGCGCCGGCTTCAAGGCCGAGGTCAACCTGCTCGCGGTGATGGGCAAGCGCGCGACGATCGGCGGCTCTACTTTGCGCGCCCGCCCGCTCGAGCAGAAGGCGCTCGCGATGCGCCGCGTCGAGGCCGAGGTCCTGCCGCTCTTCGAGTCCGGCACGCTGACCGTCCCGGTCGCCGCAAGCTTCCCGCTCGCAGACGCCGACGCCGCCTACGAGCGCTTCACCGCCGGTGGCAAGCTCGGCAAGATAGTGCTGATCACCTAGCCGCTTGCCCTGAGCCCGTCGAGCAGGCCGAGCAGGGCCGGTTCGAGCTCGGCGCGCGCCGCCTCGGGATCGGGCGCGTTGGCGATCATCATCCCGGCCTCGCCCATCGCGCCGAGCATCAGGTGGGCGAGTGGGCGGACCGGCTGGCGGCGCAGCACGCCGGCGTCCATCCCGCCCTGCAGGCCCGCGATCACAATGCCGAGGCCGTGGCGCATGTCGATCTCGCGCCACTCCTCCCAGCCGAGCACCGACGGCGCGTCGACCAGCGTCACGCGGGTGACCGCCGGGTCGGTGCAGACGTCGAGGTAGGCACGCGTGCCGACGACCAGCAGCGAGTACGGGTCGCCGTCGGCCTGGGCCATCTGGGCCCCGATCGCCGCCATGACCTCGCCCTCGATCTGCTCGTGGACAGCGCGGAACAGATCCTTCTTGTCCTCGAAGTGGTGGTAGAGCGCACCGCGCGTGAGCTTCGCCCGCCGGACGATCTCCTCGGTGCCGACGGCGCCGTAGCCACGCTCGGTGAACAGCTCACGTGCGGCCCGCACGAGTGTCGCGCGGCTCGCCTCGCCCTGCTCGGCCTTCGTCGTCCTCGTCGCCACGGTCTAATCGACCCTACCGCGTTGCACTACATACATACAGCCTGTATGTTGATCGCGAACAGCAACGCGGGCGAAGGGAGCACGGCGATGAGCACTACTACCGACCGAGCGGGATGGCGCTCACCCGCCCTGGGTGAGCCGAAGACGATCGAGCTGCCCGGCAGGCGGATGCGCTACCACGACGTCGGCGCGGGACCGACGCTCGTCTTCGTCCACGGGCTGCTGGTCAACGCCAACCTGTGGCGCAAGGTCATCGAGCGGCTCGCGCCGGACTTCCGCTGCGTCGTGCTCGACCTGCCGCTCGGCTCGCACACGCTGCCGCTCGCCGCGGGGACGCCGAACGCCGTTCCGGACGTAGCCGCCTCGATCGCCGACACGATCGAGGCGCTCGACCTAGACGACGTGACGCTCGTCGGCAACGACAGCGGCGGCGCGCTGTCGCAGATCGTCGTGACGACGCGGCCGGAGCGGATCGGCCGGCTCGTACTCACCTCCTGTGACTACCGCGACAACTTCCCTCCGAAGCTCTTCTCGTACTTCAAGCCAGCGGCGGCGGTTCCCGGCCTGATGTGGGCGCTGCTGCAGCCGATGCGACTGCACCTCCCGCGCCGCTCGCCGCTCGCCTTCGGGTGGCTGACCAAGCGGCCGGTCGATCGGGTCGCCGAGGACTCCTACATGCTTCCCGTCCTCTCCGACGCCGCGATTCGCGCCGACGTTCGCGCCTTCATCAAGGGCGCCGACATCGCGCAGACGAACGCCGCCGCCGACCGGCTGCCGCAGTTCGACAGGCCTGCGCTGATCGCCTGGTCGGCCGACGATCGGGTCTTCCCGGTCGCCGACGCCCACAAGCTCGCCGCCGACCTCCCGAACAGCCGTGTCGAGCTGATCGAAGACGCCTACACCTTCTCGATGGAGGACAACCCCGCACGACTGTCCGAGCTGATCGCCGGCTTCGTCCGCGAGCCCGTAGGGGGCGCCGCATGAGCGACGTGCCGATCCTCGCCGTCGCCGCCGGCTTCGGCGCGATGGGAGTCGCCGCGCTCGTCCGGCCCGCTCAGGTGCTCGCCCAGTTCGGAGTCGCGGTCGATACGGCCAATGGCCGCAACGAGGTCCGCGCGGTCTACGGAGGCTTCGGCCTCGCCGTCATGGCGATGCTGGTCGTCGCCGCGCTCGGCGATCCCGCGACCGCGGACGGCATCGTCGTCGCGGTCGCCGTCGCCCTGCTCGGAATGGCGGCCGGCCGGCTGCTCAGCGCGCTGCGCGAGCGGCCGACCGGCCTCTATCCCGTCTGGGTCTACTTCGCGATCGAGGTCGCCGCCGCGACGGCCCTCCTCGCAGCGATCTGAGTTACCGCAGGCGCTCGACGATCATCGCCTCGCCCTGGCCGCCGGCGACGCACATCGTCTCGAGGCCGATCGTCTTGTCGTCGGACTCGAGGCCGTTGAGCAGCGTGGTCATGATCCGCACGCCGGTCTGGCCGAACGGGTGGCCGAGTGCGATCGCCCCGCCGTGCGGGTTCATCTTCTCGAGCGGGATGCCGCACTCGTCCATGATCGGGATCACCTGGGCGGCGAACGCCTCGTTGAGCTCGACGGTGTCGACGTCGTCGATCGTCATGCCGGCACGCTCGAGCGCCTTCTTGATCGCGCCGATCGGGGCGACGCCCATGTACTCGGGCTCATTGCCCCAGGTCGCCGCGGTGATGATGCGGGCACGCGGCTTCAGGCCGAGCTCGCGCGCCTTCTCGTCCGACATGATCAGCGCGGCCGCCGCGCCGTCGTTCAGCGGGCAGGAGTTGCCCGCGGTCACGCCGCCGCCACCGGGGAACGCCTCGGGCAGCGACGCCAGCTTCTCGAGCGACGACGAGGCGCGCGGGCCGTCGTCCTTGGAGACCACCGTGCCGTCCGGCAGCGTCACCGGGACGATCTCGCGGTCGAAGAAGCCGTTCTCCTGCGAGCCGACCGCCAGCTCCTGCGAGCGCTGAGCGTACTTGTCCATGTCCTCGCGGCCGACGCCGTACTTCTTGGCGACGTTGACGGCCGTCTCGCCCATCTGGATGTAGACGTCGGGCTGGCCCGGCTCCTTGCCCTGCAGCTTCTCGTTCTGGTCGGCGAGGCCGGCGGCCTCCTGGCGCTCGTTGTACTGGGAGACGAACTCGACGCCCGCGGCGATGTAGACGTCGCCCTGGCCCGCCTTGACGTTGTTGGAGGCGATCCGGATGGCGTCGAGGCCAGACGCGCAGTAGCGCGACACGGTCGAGCCGTTGACCTCCTGCGGCAGCTTCTCGGACAGCAGTGCGATCAGCCGGCCGATGTTGAAGGCCTGCTTGCCCTGCGGGAGACCGCAGCCGGCGACGACCTCCTCGACCGAGGTCGGGTCGACGCCCGGGTTGCGCTCGAGGAGCTGGTCGACGATGAAGGCGCCGGTGTTGTCGGGGCGGAGCGGGGCCAGCGACCCCTTGAAGGCGCGTCCGATCGGGGTGCGGACTGCGTCGACGATGACTGCGTCAGGCATTGCGGGGCGTCTCCCTTGTGTGGTTCTGGAAAATTGCTCGAGCTGGGCCGAAGACTCTAGGGCGCGACTGGCAGCCGATCACTTGGGCGGCATCCGCAGCGCGCCGTCGAGGCGGATCGTCTCTCCGTTGAGCATCGGGTTCTCGGCGATCGAGAGTGCCAGCTGGGCGTACTCGGACGGCTGGCCGAGCCGCTGCGGGAATGGGACGCCGGCGCCGAGCGCGACGCGCGCCTCCTCGGGCAGCGCCGCTAGCAGCGGCGTGTCGAACAGGCCCGGCGCGATCGTGCAGACCCGGATGCCGCGGCTCGACAGGTCACGCGCCGCGGGCAGCGTCATGCCGGCGATGCCGGCTTTGGAGGCGGAGTAGGAGATCTGGCCGATCTGGCCGTCGAATGCGGCGACCGAGGCGGTCATCACGATCGCGCCGCGCTCGCCGTCCGTACCGGGCTCGTTCTCGTTCATCGCCGCGGCCGTCAGGCGCAGGACGTTGAACATCCCGATCAGGTTGACCCGGACCACGGTCTCGAATGGCAGCAGCTGATGGGCGCCGCGCTTCGACACCGTCTTCTCCGCCCAGCCGACGCCCGCGCAGCCGACCGCCAGGCGCAGCTCGCCGAACGCCTCGACCGCGGCCTCGACGGCCGCCTGGGTCTCCTGCTCGGAGGTGACGTCGCAGTGGACGGCGATCGCGGCGTCGCCGAGCTCGGCGGCGAGCGCGTTCGCCTTGTCGTCGTTGACGTCGGCGATCGCGACGCGCGCGCCGCGCGCGATCAGCGCGCGCACGGTCGCCTCACCGAGGCCCGAGGCCCCGCCCGACACGAATGCAGCGATTCCGTTGATCTCCATGGCGTCGAACCCTATTGACTGGCCAATCAGCCAGGCATCTCGGGCGACTCAGGGGAGCGTCGCGACGGCGAGGCCGAAGAGGCCGCCGGCGTCGGTGTGAAAGGCGTCTAGGCGCATCCCGGCGCCGCTCAGCTCGCGCTCGACGCCGCGGCGGGTGAACTTCGCGCTGATCTCGGTTCGCAGCTCCTCGCCGTCCGCGAGCTCGAGCTCGAGCCCCGCCGCCTCGATCCGCACCGTCTGCGCGCCCTGCGCGCGCAGCCGCATCTCGATCCAGGAGTGCTGCTCGTCGAAGAACGCGACGTGCTCGAAGGCGCTCGGGTCGAAGTCGGCGTCGAGCCTCGCGTTGAGCACGCGCAGGACGTTGCGGTTGAACTCGGCTGTCACGCCGGCGCTGTCGTTGTAGGCGGCCTCCAGCACCGCGCGGTCCTTGACCAGGTCGACGCCGATCAGCAGGCGGTCGCCGGCAGCCATCAGTGCGGCGAGCCGCTCCAGGAAACGTGCCCGCTCTGCCGGGTAGAGGTTGCCGATCGTCCCGCCGAGGAACGCGAACAGGCGGTCGCCGCCAGCCGGGATGCGTCCGAGGTCGCGGCCGAAGTCGCCGACGACCCCGTGCACGAGCAGCCCTGGATAGCGCGCCGTCAGCTCCTCGGCGCACGTCTCGACGACCGTCGGGTCGACGTCGAAGGGTACGTAGCGCCGCAGGGACTCGGCCGCGGCCATCGCGTCGAGCAGCGCGCGCGTCTTGGAGGCGGTCCCCGAGCCCAGCTCGACCAGCTCGGTGGCGCGGGCAACGATCTCGTCCGCATGGCGCTCGATGATCTCCCGCTCGCAACGCGTCGGGTAGTACTCGGGCAGCTCGGTGATCATGTCGAAGAGCGCCGAGCCGCGCTCGTCGTAGAAGCACTTGGGCGGCAGCTCCTTCAGCGCCCGTCCGAGACCGGCGCGCACCTCCGCGGCGAGCGACTGCGGCGCATCGGTGGGATCGCAGCGCTCGATCGTGATCGCCGCGGTCAGCGGGCCTGCGGTCATCGGACTCCCTCCCCGGTCATCGATTGCTCCGATCCGCCGCGACATCGTATCCGCAGCGGAAGCCGGCGAAGATCTGCCGGCGCTGGGGATGGTCCCAGTTCCGGAAGGTCGGGCGCGCGACCGTCGGCCGGGTGGCCCACGAGGAGCCGCGCAGCACGCGATAGCCGCCGTCGAAGAAGACCTGGGAGTACTCCGGGTAGGGGAAGGCGCGAAACCCGGGATAGCCGCGCAGCTCGCTGGCCGTCCACTCCCAGCAGTCGCCGACGAACCGGCCCGCGTGGCCGGGCGCGAAGTCGAGCTGGTCGAGGTTGCCGCGGCGCCCCTCGTCGAGCGCAACTGCGGCGTGCTCCCACTCCGCCTCGGTCGGCAGCCGCCCGCCCGCCCAGCGCGCGTAGGCCTCGGCCTCGAACCACGAGACGTGCATCACCGGCAGGTGGGGCGCCAGAGGCTCGAGGCGGTCGAACCGCCGCTCGTCGCCGTCGCCCGTCCAGTACAGCGGTCGCTCGGCGCGCTCGCCCTCGCGCCACGCCCAGCCCGCCTCGCTCCACAGCTCCGGCCGCGCATAGCCGCCGTCGGCGACGAACTGGGCGTACTCGCCGTTGCTGACCGGCGCGCGGTCGATCGCGTAGGCGCCCAGCTCGACCCGGTGACGAGGCCGCTCGTTGTCGTAGGCGATCTCGTCGCCCTTGTCGCCCATCTCGATGACGCAGGCGCTGAAGGCTGCCGGCCCGTCCGCGGGACCTTGG
>DATABV010000186.1:0-4982 GCA_036259395.1 Thermoleophilaceae bacterium
GAACTGGCCGCCCTGGAAGAGCAGGTGGTAGGGGTCGACCTTGCGCCGCTCCTCGGAGTCGCGGCCGAGCGTGTAGTAGTCGAAGACGATCGTCTTGCGGCGGAAGATCGCGGTCTCGATCTTCGACAGCCGCTGCGACAGCTCGCGGCCGCCTGAGTCGGCGGTCATCGCCATCCGGACGGTCTGCTGGCCGGCGTCCGAGAGCGGCGACGGCTTGCCCCAGGAGAGCTGCTGCAGTGCCAGCCGCAGCGGCTCGGCGTAGGCGAACTCGCCGTCGAGCAGCGTCAGCGCGGTGCGCAGGCCGCCGAGCTCGGTGTCGGAGAACTCGATCGCCGGCAGGTAGAAGTTCTCTGGTGGGAGGGTGTAGGTCTCGGCCTCGTAGGAACCCTCGCTCGACTTCTCGACCTCGAGCTCGATGCCGAGCGACGCCAGCTCGGCGCGGTCGGCGTAGAAGCGGCGGTTGAACGCCTCGTCGCTGGTCATCTGGGCGTAGCCCTCGACGTCCTGGCGGATCTCGAGCGCCGACACCGGCCGCCGCTCCGCCATCAGGAACGAGATCAGCGACAGCTGCCGGATGAGCTTCTCTGTGTCCTTTGCCATGAACGGCCCAGGATACGCCGGCCAGAGCGGCGCACGGGCGTGCAGAGCGGTAGAACTGGCAGGTCGAGGCCGCTATTTGCGGGGTCCCGCAACTGCGGCCCTTCTCGCGTGTCGATGGGTACGGTGTCTCCGGTGCGGATTCTCAGTACGTGCGTGTCCGCCCTGGCCGTCCTGATCGCGGGGCTGGCCGGGGCCGCTTCGGCACAGGCGGGGTTCGCCCCAGCGCTCGGCTCGCCGTTCCCCTACGCGGGGCCGACGGTGGCGTTGGCGGTAGCCGACGGCGACCGCAACGGCACCGTCGACGTCGTCGCCGGCGGCAGCCTGTCGCTGCGGCGCGGAGCGGGCACCGGCTTCCTCGGCAACCCGATCGCGGTCGGGGCCACCGGGCCGGTCGAGGGGCTCTCCGCCGGCGATCTCAACGGCGACGGCCTGCTCGACTACGCCGGGATCGCGCCGGGAAGCACGCCGAGCGCACCGCGCCAGCTGCTGCGCCTGATCGCCACGCCGGGCAACGGCTTCGCCCAGGAGGTCGTGCTCGCCGACGCCGGCGATGCGACCGACGTCACGATCGCCGACGTCGACGGCGACAGCCTGCTCGACATCGTCATCGTCCGCGGCGACGACGCGTTGCCCGACCCCGAGCCGGGCGACGCGCCTGGCCCCGAGCCCGGCCCCGAGCCCGACGAGGCGCTCGGACGCCAAGACGTGACGGTGGTCCGCGGCGGGACGCTCGACGAGCGCCATCACGAGTCCGGCATCGCCGCCCCGGGCGAGGTCGAGGTCGCCGACCTCAACGGCGATGGGCGGCCGGAGATCCTCGTCGCAGGTGACGAGCCGAGCGTCTCGGTGCTCGTCAACACGGGAGGCGGCGGCTTTGCCGCGGGCGACCTCTCGCCGACCGGCGCCGTCGGCGCGACCCGGCGCATCGCCCTCGCTCCGGTCAACGGCGACGGCGCGCTCGACCTGCTCGCGACCGACAGCGGCGCCGCCGCGGTGCTCGCCCTGATCGGCGACGGGACCGGCCGCTTCCAGCCGCTCGGTCCGCGCGCGACGGGGTTGCCCGGCCCCTCCGCAGCGGTCGCCGCCGGCGACGTCAACGGCGACGGGCCCGTCGACGCGGTCGTGGGCGGCGAGGCCGGATTCGCGGTGCTGCTCGGGGATGGCGGCGGCGGGCTCAGCCCCGCGCCCGGATCGCCGTTCCCGACCTGGGTCGCGGCCGGCGACCCGGTCGACGACGTCGTCGTGGCCGACATGAACCGCGACGCCCAGCTCGACGTCGTGACCGCGAACCGCAACGGCTCGGTGTCGGTCGAGCTGAACGCCGACACCGGTCTGCTGACGGCCGCGCCGACCGGCGTCGACTTCGGCACGATGCTGCCCGCGACCGGCACGTTCACCCAGAACGTCACGCTGCGCGCCGCACGCGGCCGCGTACGCCTGACGCGGCTCGACCGACAGGGCTCGCGCGTCTTCGACGTTCGCGACGTCGACTGCCTCAACCGGACGCTCCTGCTCGGGCAGGCCTGCACCGTCTCGGTCACCTTCAACGCGCCGCGGCGAGCGCGCCGCTACGAGGCGCTGCTGTCGGTCGACGCAAACGCCGCCGCGGTCGTCGTGCCGCTCACCGCGACCACCCGCCCGCCGATCGTGTCCAGTCCACGGCTCAAGCGCAAGCGGGTGAAGCTCGGCCAGCGGCTGCTGCTGCGCTACGGGCTCTCCGAGGGCGCGCTCACGCGCGTGATCGTCGAGCGTGCCCGGCCGGGGCGGCGCTTCGGCAATCGCTGCGTCGAGCCACGGCGCGGCAACCCGAAGCTGCGCCGCTGCACCCTCTGGCACGCCGTCGGGCGAACCGCCCGGCGCGACGACGCCGGCCGCAACCGGATCAAGATCGCGACGCGCGGCAAGTCGCGTGGCTTCGGTCGCAAGCGCCGGCTGGGCACGCCGTATCCGCCGGGGACCTATCGGCTCAGCATCAGCGCGCTCGACCGCTTCCGCAACCGCGCGGAGGAGCAGACCGTGCGCTTCAAGATCCTGCGGCCGAAGCCGAAGGTCAAGAAGAAGCCAGCGAGGGAATAGCTTTGTCGGGATGACCGGCGCAGCACTAGTCGCGGGCGGGGCGGGTGCGCTCGGGAGCGCCGTCGTCGCGGAGCTGCGCGCACGCGGCTGGGACGTGACGGTGCTCGACCGTCACGAGCACGGAGACGAAGCTGCGGTGGGCGGCGACGGCGAGGCGCTCGGCCGGCTCGCCTACGTCCAAGCCGACCTGCTCGACCAGGAGTCGGCGGCCGCCGCGGTCGAGTCGGTCGACGGGCTGAAGGCGGTGGTCAACCTCGTCGGCGGCTTCTCGATGGGGCCCAAGGTCGGCGAGACCGACCTCGACGACTTCGAGTTCATGCTGCGGCTCAACCTCTTTCCGGCTTTCAACCTCGCGCGCGCAGCGATGCCGCGCCTGGTCGCCGCCGGCGGCGGCGCGTTCGTCTGTGTGTCCGCGCGCGCCGCGCTCGAGCCGTTCTCGCGCGCCGCCGGCTACATCACCGCGAAGGCGGCCATCCTCGCGTTCATCAGGTCGCTAGACGTCGAGTACCGCTGCGACGGCGTGCGCGCCAACGCGGTGCTGCCGAGCGTGATCGACACGCCCGCGAACCGCGAGTCGATGTCCAGCTCAGACTGGTCGAAGTGGGTGCCGCCCGAGCAGATCGCCCGCGTGATCGCGGCGCTTTGCTCGGACGACCTGACCCCCACCTCGGGCGCGGCCGTACCTGTCTACGGACGCGCCTGAGCCGTCGCGCGAATCACTTGACGCTGCTCTGGCACGCCTCGAGCGCCTTCGCCTTGCCGGGCACGCCGCTCGGATAGACGTCGTCGACGATCTTCTCGCAGACCTCGCTGCGCGCCCGACGCGCCTGCTCGGCGTCTCCAGACGCGCCCTGCTCACAAAGGGCCACGAGGTCCGACTTGGTGTCCTCGGAGATCTTGGGATAGGAAGTCACCGCGCGCTTGCAGCTCGCGACCGCCTGCTCCCGGTTCTGCGGCACCGCCGCGCCGCCGCTGTCGTCCCCTGTCGCATCGGTGTCCGTCTGGTCGGTCACCGTCTCGGTCTGGGTCGCGGTCTCCGTGTCCGTCTGGGTGACGGTGTCCGTGTCCGTGACGACCTCGTCGTCGGTCACGACCTCATCCTCGGTGACCGTGTCCGTATCGGTGACCGTCTGAGCCGCCGTGTCCCCCGTGTCGTTCGAGCTCTCGTCGTCGCCACACCCGGCAGCGACGAAGCCGAGCACCAGCAGCGCCGCCATCAAAGTGATCAGTCGCTTAGCCATCCGTTCCTTCCGTAGAGGTCGGGCCGGAAGCTAGCGCGCTCGTCGGCGACTCGCGACGCGTCACGTTTGGCCGGTGGGAAGGCGAGAAAGAAAGAAGGCATGGGAATCCTCAGCGACGACAAGCAGGCCGAGCGCAAGCAGCTGATCGAGATGCTGACCAAGGCGTACTGGATGGAGATGGAGACGGTGATGAGCTACACCGCCAACTCGATCAACCCCGACGGGGTGCGCGCGCAGGAGATCATCGAGAGCCTCGAGAAAGACATCCAGGAGGAGCTCGGGCACGCGCAGAAGTTCGGGCACCGGATCAAGGAGCTCTACGGCACCGTGCCGGGGTCGCTCGGGTTCAGCGCCGAGCAGTCATATCTGCAGCCGCCGGAGGACAACGTGGACATCGTCCACGTGATCAAGGGGGTGATCGAGGCCGAGTCCGGGGCGATCGAGCACTACAACCGGGTGATCGAGTACGCGGAGGAGCATGGGGACCCGGTGACGGCGGACATGGTGACGACGATCTTGGCGGATGAGGAGGGGCATCGGAGGTTGTTTGAGGGGTTTTTGAGGGAGTACGAGCGGGGTGGGTCTACGACGTAGGGTCCGGGCGTCGATGGCTGCGGGTCCGGGGGCTGGTGGCCGCGGGTCTTGGGGCTGGTGGCCGCCGGGTCCTGTCAGGGGGAAATCTCGCGTGCTCAAGAGGGCTGCGCGCGCGAGGATTTCCCCCTGCCACCCGCGGGAGTGGCGTCGGGGGACGGCCGGGTGGATTGACGTCGTAGGCTGGCGTGGTGGCTGTTGAGGCGCGGGACGCGGTTGTTGTTGCGACGGCTAGGACGCCGATGGGGCGGTATGGGGGGCAGCTGAGCTCGGTGCGGCCGGATGATTTGGCGGCTGTGGCTGTGCGGGAGGTTGTGCGGCGGGCTGGGGTGGATGCGGGTGATGTGGACGATGTGATTCTGGGTTGTGCGAATCAGGCGGGGGAGGACAACCGGAATGTGGCGCGGATGGCGGGGTTGTTGGCGGGGTTTCCGGTGGAGGTGCCGGGGCAGACGGTGAACCGGTTGTGTGGGT
>DATABV010000187.1:0-2632 GCA_036259395.1 Thermoleophilaceae bacterium
CGGCCCCCCGCACCCCCGCCTGTCTTTGGCCGGCTGGCGATGCTCGCCAGCCAGCTACTTGTTTCGGCGGCCGGCTGTGGTCTTGATGTCGATCACGAGCGGTACGCCGTCGAGCCCGAAGCGGTCGCGCAGGCGGTTCTCGAGGAAGTAGGCGTAGTCGCGGGTGACCAGCGAGCGATCGTTGACCTGCAGGGCGAAGCGCGGCGGCGAGGTCTCGAACTGGGCCAGGTAGTACAACCGCAGCCGCTTGCCGTGTTTGGCGGGCGGCTGGCGCACGTCCTGGAGGTCGGCGAGGAAGCCGTTGAGCTGCGGCGTCGGGATCCGCTGCGCGCTGCGGTCGGCGAGGTCGAGCGCCTCGGCTACCAGGCGCGTCAGGCCGCGACCCGTGCGCGCCGAGACGGCCAGCAGCTTCGGCCGCTGGCGCAGCTTCTTGCCCACGCGGGCGCGGGCGTCCTCGAGGTCGGTCTCGGTCAGGTCCCACTTGTTCAGCGCGACCACGGTGGCGCAGTTGGCCTTCATCGCCAGCTCGGCGATCCGGAAGTCCTCGCTGGTGATCCCCTCGGCGGCGTCGCAGAGGACGATCGCGACGTCTGCGCGCTCAGCGGCCTGCTCCGAGCGCAGCTGGGCGTAGTAGTCGACGGTGCCGGCGACCTTGGTGCGGCGCCGCAGGCCGGCCGTGTCGACAAGGATCACGGGCCGGGCCTCGATCTCGATCCGCGTGTCGATCGAGTCGCGCGTGGTGCCGGCGAGATCGGCGACGATCACGCGCTCCTCGCCGAGCAGCTTGTTGACCAGCGACGACTTGCCGACGTTCGGGCGGCCGATCACGGCTAGCCGCGTCGCCGTCTCCGGCTCGCGCTCGGGCACCGCCTCGAGCGTCTTGGCGATCCGGTCGAGCAGGTCGCCGGTGCCAAGCCCGTGGGCGGCCGAGACGGCGACCGGGTCGCCGAGCCCGAGGCCGTAGAACTCGGCGGCGTTGGCCTGGCGCAACGCGTCGTCGACCTTGTTCGCCGCGACGACGATCGGCGTCTGGGAGGCCCGCAGCTCGCGCGCCAGCTCCGTGTCCCCCGGCCGCATCCCGGCGGCCGCGTCGACGACCAGCACCGCGACGTCGGCCTCGGCGAGCGCGCTGCGCGCCTGGCGCTGGACGGCACGAGCGAGGTCGTCTGTCTCATCCATGTCGACCCCCCCGGTGTCGATCAGCAGGAAGCGCCGCCCGTTCCAGTCCGCCTCGACCTCCTTGCGGTCGCGCGTAACCCCCGCCTCCGGATGCACGACCGCCTCGCGCGTCTCGGACAGCCGGTTCACCAGCGTCGACTTGCCGACGTTCGGGTAGCCGACGATCGCGATCTTCGGGAGGGACATGGGCCGGTGAGGCTACTGGCGGGATGCGGTCGACTCGGAAGCGCCTAAGCCGTGGGCTGCAGAACAGCTGACAAGTCCTCGGAGCTCAGGTGGCCGGCGGGCCAGCTGATCGTGACCTCGCCATCGCGCTCCAGCAGCCAACGCACGTTGGTCAAGAGCAGGCTGACGACGCGTCCTTGCTCGTCGTACTCGACGCTGTGCCCCTCCGACGTGGGCAAAGCCTTGAACGGAGGCTTGGTGCCGTCGTAGCCGTCGGTGTTCAAGTAGAGGACGTCACCACGCTCGTCGTAGTGGTGATGGGCGAAATCTATGCCTGCGATGGTCACGTTCATGAGAAAGCTCGCCGGGGATCCACGTCCTGCGCGAACGCCGTCACGACCCAGCCGGGCACATCTCCGAAGTCTACGACCACTCGCAGCCAGCGCATCGGGTCCAGGACGTGACGCCGGTAGAACCGTTCTCGCCCGGGTCGCGGGTCCAACTCACGGAAGTCTGGGCTCTCGACGGTGGCGAGCACGAGTTCTACGCTGTCCAACAATGCGGGACGGCTGAGGGCCAGATGAAGGTGCGATCCAGAGTCGAATACGACTTCCCGTCCGTCGGGATCGACCACTGACCGTCGTTCCGCTCCCATCCATCCGAACGTATGGATTGTCTAGCGACGACTCGATGCCCCACGGCGACGATCCAGCCACGAACGAGCGCCAGCCTTACTACTGGCGGGCGGCTGCGACGAGGTCGGCGACGCGTGCGACGACCTGCTCGACGGTCAAGCCGGTCGTGTCGAGCTCGATCGACCCTTCGGCCGGCTTGAGCGGCGAGTGCTGGCGACTGGAGTCCTGGGCATCGCGCAGCGCCTGATCGCGCAGGACCTCCTCGACGTTGGCGCCGAGCTCGACGGCCCGGCGCCGGGCGCGCTCCTCGGGATCGGCGACGAGGAAGACCTTGACGGCGGCATCGGGAACGACGACCGTGCCGATGTCGCGGCCCTCGGCGACCCAGTCGCCCTCGGCGAGCAGCTCGCGCTGCTTCTCGACGAGCGCCGCCCGCACCGCCTGGTTCGTGGCGACCTTCGACGCTGCCTCGGAGACACGCGGCTCGCGGATGGCCTCTGTCACGTCCCTGCCGTTGGCGATCACCCGATCGCCAAGCGATATCTGGAGTCGCCGCGCCTGGTCGGACGCGGCGCCACCCTCCTCCAGGGTGACCAGCCCGACGGCGCGGTACATGGCCCCCGAGTCAAGGTAGGTGAACCCGAGCGCGGGGG
>DATABV010000188.1:0-3574 GCA_036259395.1 Thermoleophilaceae bacterium
GATCCTCGAGCCGGCCCGGCGTGGCGACGACGATGTGCGCCTTGGCGGCCTTGCGCGCCTGGGCCTGGATGCCGACGCCGCCGTAGACCGGCGCCACCGAGAGCGCACGCGAATGCGCGATCTCGTAGAGCTCGTCGACGATCTGGCAGGCGAGCTCGCGCGTCGGCGCGAGGATCAGGCCGGCGGGGCGGCGCGAGTCGGCCGCGATGCGGTCGATCAGCGGAACGCCGAAGGCGATCGTCTTGCCGGACCCGGTCGGCGACTGGGCGAGGACATCATGGCCGGCGAGCACGTCCTCGATGACGAGGCGCTGGACCGCGAAGGGCGCCTTGAAGCCGCGCTTCTCCAGCGCGGACAGCACGGGACTTGATACGCCGAGATCGGCGAAGGACTGCTGAGACATTGACTGCGACTCCTTGAGTGCGACGGGGAGATCCCACTACCCCGGACGCGTTGAGACGCAGCAAAGGACGGGCTCTCTCGGGCGCCACGGTGGCGGCCGACCCGCTGACCGTAGCAGGAATGCTGGAAAAGCCTGCTCGCTGGGCGCTAGCGCCCGAGCTGTCGGCGCTCGCGCCCTCCGCCGAGCTGCAGCCCCTCGGCGGCAGCGACGAACAACGCGGCGGCGCCCGTGGCACAGATGAAGCCGATGAAGTTCAGCTCCCAGATGCTGCCGGTCCCGAGCGCGTTGGCAACCGTACCCCCGACGATCGAGCCGAGCACTCCGGCGAGGACCGTCATCAGGATGCCGATCCGCTGGCGGCCGGGAAGGATCAAGCGAGCGAGGATGCCGATCACGATGCCGGCGACGATGAATCCGATCATGGGCTCAACCTACCCCTAGTCCGGCAGTTCCCAACCCCGATCAGAGCAGTTCCTCGGCCGTGCGCGGCAGCTCGCGCGGCCCGTTGGCCTCGAGCTCTGGCTCGCCGTCGACGCCCGGCGCGCGCAGCCGTCGCACCGACAGCTCGACCGGCGCGGGCGAGTCGAGCTCGGCACCGTCGGGCGCCACGCCGTGGTCGTCGAACTTGCGTGCCGAGACCAGCACACGGCTCTCGAGCGTGCCGACGGTGTCGTTGTAGGCCTTGACCGACGAGTCGAGCCGGCGCCCCAGCGTGACGAAGCGGTCGCTCAGCACCGACAGGCGCTGGTAGAGCTCGCGGCCGAGCGCCGAGACCTCGCGCGCCGACTCGGCCATCCGCTCCTGGCGCCAGCCGTAGGCGACGGCCTTCAACAGCGCGATCAGCGTCGTCGGCGTCGCGATCAGCACCGACTCCTCGACCGAGCGCTCGATCAGGTCGGGCATCCGCTCGAGCGCGGCCGAGTAGAAGACCTCGCCCGGCAGGAACATCACGACGAACTCCGGCGAAGAGTCGAACTGCGCCGCGTACGACTTGGCCGACAGCTTCTGGATGTGCTCGCGGACGTGGCGGGCGTAGACGTCCAGGTGCGCCTCACGGGTCGCCTCGTCCTTCGCCTCGATCGCGTCGAGGTAGGCGGCGAGCGGCGCCTTGGCGTCGACGACGACGTCCTTGCCGCCGGGCAGCTTGACGACCACGTCCGGACGCAGCACCCCGTTGTCGCCGCTGACCGACTGCTGCTCGTAGAAGTCGCAGTGGGCGAGCATGCCCGCCATCTCGCAGACTCGCTTGAGCTGCACCTCGCCCCAGCGGCCGCGGACGTGCGGCGCGCGCAACGCCGTGACGAGGTTGGCGGTCTCGGCGTGCAGGCGCTGCTGGGTCTCGGTGACCTCGACCAACTGGCGGTTCAGGCCGCCGTAGGCCTGGGCGCGCTCCTTCTCCATCTCGCGCAGCACCCGGTTGACCGCCTCGAGCTTCTCCTCGACCGGCTTGACGAGCTGCTCGACGCCGCGCTTCTGGCTGTCGAGCTCCGTCCTGCCGGCGGCCTGCTGGGCCTTCAGCCGCTCCTCGGCGAGCTGCATGAAGCGCGCGTTGTTCTGCTCGAGGGCTGCCGCCGACAGCGCCGTGAACTGGTTCGCGAGCTCGTCGCGCGCCGCGGTGACGGCCTCGACCTTCTCGGCCGCTACCCGCCGCTCGTGCTCGACCCGCCCGCGCATCACGAGATACACCACGCCTGCGCCGAGCGCCAAGCCGATCAACAACCACAGCTGCCCCATCAGTTCCCCTTCGTCTCCATTCGAGTCGTCCAGCGTTGCGCAGACCCAGGACGGAAACCCATGGATGCCGGCTCCTTCCGTTTGGCTCGCCGGGGCCGAGGGCACTTCCAAGAGGTGGCTGGAGTGACGGATCGGGTGCGCCTCGGGCGCAGCGAACTGATGGTCTCGCCGATCGCCTTCGGGACCTGGCAGCTCGGCGGAGAGTGGGGCAGCTTCGACGAGGAGGCGGCGATCGCCGCGATCCGCCGCGCGCGCGAGCTGGGGATCAACTTCTTCGACACCGCCCAGGCGTACGGGTTCGGAGTGTCAGAGCGGCTGCTCGGCGAGGCGCTCGCCGACGAGCTGCGCGATGCGCGCGACGACGTGGTGATCGCGACCAAGGGCGGCCTGCGCCAGGTCGACGACGGCCTCGAGCGCGACTCGAGTCCCGGGTTCCTGCGCGACGGCGTCGAGCGCAGCCTGGAGGCGCTCGGCGTCGACCACATCGACCTCTACCAGGTCCACTGGCCCGACCCGGGCACCCCGTTCGCCGAGACCGGTGCCGTGCTGGCCGAGCTGCGCGACGAGGGCAAGATCCGCCACATCGGCGTCTCGAACTACTCCGCGGAGCAGATGGCCGAGCTGGAGCAGGCCGTCCCGGTCGAGACGCTGCAGCCGCCGTACCACCTGTTCAACCGCGACATCGAAGAGAGCGTGCTGCCGTGGTGCCTCGACCACGACGTCGGAGTGCTCGTCTACGGCCCGCTCGCGCACGGGCTGCTGACCGGGACGATCGGCGAGGACGCCGAGTTCGCCGACGACGACTGGCGCTCGACCAGCCCGTTGTTCGCCCACGTCAACCTGCAGCAGAACGTCAAAGTCGTGCGCCAGCTCGCCGAGGTCGCCGACGACCTCGGCTGCACGCTGAGCCAGCTCGCGATCGCCTGGACGCTCGCCCATCCGGCGGTCCACGTCGCGATCGTCGGCTCGCGCAACGCCGACCACATCGCCGAGTCGATCGGCGCAGTCGACGTCGAGCTCGGCGACGAGGAGCTGCAACGGATCGTGACGATCATGCAGGGCGCCGTCGGCGCCGAGGGCCCCTCACCCGAGGGCCCCACCTCGGCCGAGTGACCAGCGTCAGGGCCAGACCAGCGTTCGGGTCAGACGCGTACGACGTCGACGGACGGGAATTCCGTGAAGTCTTCGTCCTGGGTCCACACCTCAGCGTTGTGGACGAGGGCGGTCGCCGCGATCCAGGTGTCCTGGACCCGTGGCTTCTTGCCACTCCGTAGGGCAGCGGAGGCGAGCCGGGCATAGGCGGAGGCGACCTGCTGATCTGCGGGGATTCCGGCAGCCCGCTCCCTGACCGAGACGAGAGTCTGCATGCGGATCGCCCGCGAGTCGTCGTCCTTGGCCATCAGCACGCCCGTCTCGAGCTCGGCCAGAGTCGCGACC
>DATABV010000189.1:0-11458 GCA_036259395.1 Thermoleophilaceae bacterium
CCCCCCCCCCCCCCCCCTGCTGGTCTGTACCCTTTCTCGACCTTCAGAGCCTTGACCGAGCCCCCGGACCCCGGAGCGAGCCCCTCCCCATGAGCATCAGCGATTTCGCCGACAACGAGTTCCTCTTCACCTCGGAGTCAGTCACCGAGGGACACCCGGACAAGATCGCCGATCGGATCTCCGACTCCGTGCTCGACGCGGTGCTCGCCGCCGATCCCGCCGGTCGGGTCGCCTGCGAGACGCTCGTCAACACCGGCCTGATCGTGATCTCGGGCGAGATCTCGACCACCGCGGACCTCGACTTCCAGGCGATCGCGCGCAACGCTGTCGACGAGATCGGCTACAACGACGCCGCCTACGGCTTCGACTGCAACACCTGCGCCGTGATGGTGACGGTCGACAAGCAGTCCCCCGACATCGCCCAGGGCGTCGACCAGGCTTACGAGAAGCGCGCCGACGGCTCGGGCGACGACTTCGACATCGCGGGCGCCGGCGACCAGGGCATGATGTTCGGCTACGCCTCGAACGAGACCCCCGAGCTGATGCCCGCGCCGATCGCGCTCGCCCACCGCCTCTCGGAGCGGCTCTCCGAAGTCCGCCACGACGGCACGCTCGGCTACCTGCGCCCCGACGGCAAGACCCAGGTCTCCGTCCGCTACCGCGACGGCCGGCCGGTCGCCGTCGAGAAGGTGCTGATCTCGACTCAGCACGCCGAGGACGTCGAGCAGCCGCAGATCAAGGCCGACCTCTGGGACAACGTCGTCGTCCCGGTGCTCGATCGCGAGGGAGTGCCCTACGACGCTGCGACGCTGCGCGAGGGCCACAACTTCCTCGTCAACCCGACCGGCAAGTTCGTGATCGGCGGCCCGATGGGCGACTGCGGCCTGACCGGCCGCAAGATCATCGTCGACACCTACGGCGGCGCGGCCCGCCACGGCGGCGGGGCGTTCTCGGGCAAGGACCCGTCGAAGGTCGACCGCTCGGCCGCCTACGCCGCCCGCTGGGTCGCCAAGAACGTCGTAGCGGCCGGCCTCGCCGACCGCTGCGAGGTACAGGTCGCATACGCGATCGGCGTCGCGCATCCGGTCTCGGTGATGGTCGAGACGTTCGGCACCGAGAAGATCGGCCGCGCGCGGATCGCCGAGCTGGTCGACGAGCACTTCGACCTGCGTCCCGCCGCCTTCCGCCGCGAGCTCGACCTGCACCGCCCGATCTTCCGCAAGACCTCCGCCTACGGCCACTTCGGCCGTGAGCTCGACGAGTTCACCTGGGAGAAGACGGACAAGGCCGACGCACTGCGCGAGGCCGCCGGTCTCGCAGAGGCCGCGCCGGTCGCCTAGCAAGCGGAGGGGAAATCGACCTCCGCGCTGTCTACGAGCGCCAGTACTCGGCGGCGGGCGATGACGCCCGCCGCTACGGCGCCTGGCGCGAGCTCTGCGCCGCCGGCAAGGCCGACCACGTTCTCGAGCTGATCGCCGCGCTGCCGCGCCCGCCGCGCAGCGTCGTCGAGGTCGGCTGCGGCGACGGCGTCCTGCTCGGGGAGCTCGCGCGCCGCGGCGTGGGGGAGTCGCGACACGGCTTCGAGATCTCCGAGCGGGCGGTCGCCTACGCGACGTCACGCCCGGGCGTCGATCGCGCCGAGCGGTTCGACGGCCATACGCTTCCGGTGGCCGACCACGCCTACGACCTCGGCATCCTCTCGCACGTCCTCGAGCACGTCCCCGATCCGCTGCCGCTGCTCCGCGAGACGGCCCGCGCATGCGAAGCGGTGGTCGTCGAGGTGCCGCTCGAGGACAACGTGACCGCCTCGCGCTCCTCTGCCTCCGCCGGTCGCGCCGCGATCGGTCACCTCCACCGCTTCTCGCGCGCCGACGTGTCCCGCCTCGCGAGCGCCGCCGGCCTCCAGGTCGTCGCCGAGCTCGCCGACCCGCTTCCGCTGGCCGTCCACTCCTTCTTCGCCGACACCCCAGCCGTGAAAGCGAAGGCACTCGCCAAGACCGCCGCCCGCCGCGCCGTGTTCGCCGCCGCACCGACGCGCGCGGAGCGCCTGTTCACGGTCCACTACGCCGCCCTTTGCCTCCCTTCGACGACCCGCGAGGTTTTAGGGCCCCAAGCCCGGCAAACCCTTCGCCGGCCGCCGGACAACGGCTGTCCGCCCGCGCCGCGCCCTAGATTGACGGGGTGATCGCAAAGGTCGAGCCGCTGACGACCGCCCGTGCCCTGCGCGGCCCGTTCGACTACAGGGTCGGCCAGGGCCTGCTCGACGGCGGGGTGGGGGTGGGCAGCGTCCTCGTCGTGCCGTTCGGCCCACGCCGGATGCTCGGCGTCGTGGTCGACGTGGCCGAGACCAGCGAGCTTGCGCCCGAACGGCTCGCCGAGCCGATCGAGGCGCTCGAGGCCGACGTCCCCGCCGAGCTCGTGCGGCTCGGTCTCTGGGTCGCGCAGGAGTACGTCTCGACGCCCGCGCGCGGCCTCGCGCTCGTGCTGCCGCCGGGGACCGGCACGGGCGGCGGGCGCCGCACCAAGGCGCGCGAGTCGCTCTCCGCGACGCTGACCGACGCCGGGCGCGCAGCGCTCGAGACCGGAGCCCGACTCGGCAGCCGCCAGCGCGCGGGCCTCGAGGCACTCGTCGACGGCCCGCTGCGCGTCAGCGACCTCGGCCGCCTCAGCGGCTGCGACCACGCCGGCGTCCGACGGCTCGAGCAGCGCGGCCTGGTGTCGATCGAGCGCTCGGTCGAGGCGCCGCGCCGCCCGACCATGCGCGGCGTCGGCGCCCGCACCACGGTCCGCGAGCTCACGCCCGACCAGAGCGCCGCGCTCGCCCAGATCGTCGCCAGCCTCCCAGCGAGACGCAGCGGCATCCCACCGCCGCGTACCGCGGCCCCCGCGCCGATGCTCCTCCACGGCGTCACCGGCAGCGGCAAGACCGAGGTCTACCTGCGCGCCGTCGAGGAGGTCCTCGCGCGCGGCCAGACGGCGATCGTCCTGGTGCCGGAGATCGGTCTCACGCCGCAGACGGCCGGGCGCTTCGTCGAGCGCTTCGGCGACACCGTCGCCGTCCTGCACTCCCAGCTGACCGCGCGCGAGCGCTACGACGAGTGGTCGCGGCTGCGCAGCGGGACCGCGCGGGTCGCGGTCGGTCCGCGCTCGGCCGTGTTCGCCCCGCTGCAGGACGTCGGACTGATCGTCGTCGACGAGGAGCACGACGGCTCCTACAAGCAGGAGGGCGACCCGCGCTATGACGCGCGCACCGTCGCCGAGCGCCGCGCGCGCGAGTGCGGCGCGCTGCTGCTGGCCGGCAGCGCCACGCCGCGGCCGGAGAGCGTGCTGCGCTACGAGCGGATCCGCCTGCCCGAGCGGGTCGACGGTCGTCCGCTCCCGCCCGTCGAGCTGGTCGGCATGGCCGCAACCCACGGCCCGCTGCACCAGCGCACGCGCGACGCGCTCGAGGAGGTGCGGCGAGCCAACGGCAAGGCGATCGTCCTGCTCAACCGCCGCGGCTGGTCGAACTTCCTCACCTGCGGCGACTGCGGCCGCGTCTGGGAGTGCCCGAACTGCGACGTCACGCTCGTCCTGCACAAGGCGGCCGGCTCCGTCGCCTGCCACCACTGCGGGCACCGCGAGCGCGTCCCGGACCGCTGCCCCGACTGCAGTGCTGTATCGCTGACCCGCCACGGGGTCGGCACCGAGCAGTTGACCGACGAGCTCGAGCGGCTGATGGACCCGCTGCCGGTCGTCCGCCTCGATGCCGACACCGCCGCAGGCGGCGGTGCGGCAGAGGCGCTCGAGCGGTTCGAGGCGGCCGAGGGCGGAGTGCTGGTCGGCACGCAGATGGTCGCCAAGGGCCACGACTTCCCAGACGTCACGCTCGGCGTCGTGCTCGACGCCGATGCGACGCTGCGCTTCCCGGACTTCCGCGCCGAGGAGCGGACGTTCGCGCTCGTCGCCCAGCTCGCCGGCCGCAGCGGCCGCGGCGGCAGCGAGGGCCGGGTGGTCGTCCAGGCGCTCGACCCCGACGCCGCGGCGCTGCGCTTCGCCGCCGGGCACGACGCCGACGGGTTCCTCGACGTCGAGCTGACCCGGCGCGAGGCGCTCTCCTACCCGCCCTACGGCTCGCTGATCCGCGTCGTCTGCTCGTCGGAGCAGGTCGCGCCGGCCCAGGCCGCGGCGGAGCGCGTGCGCGCCGCTGTTCGCGGGGCGGAGATCCCGGTGCTCGGCCCTGCGCCGCTCTTCCGGCTCAAGGGACACGAGCGCTTCCAGCTCGTCGTCAAGGCGACCGACCGCGCCGCGGCGATCGTCGCCGTCCGCGGCGCCGTCGAGGCCACCGCGGCCGACCGCTCGCTCGGCCCGGTCAAGTACGCCGTCGACGTCGACCCCAACTGAGCGGCCGGTACGATGGGTGAGATGGCGGACGAGCGCGACGAGGAGGTCGAGGAGGAGCCGGAGGTCCAGCTCGACCCGGAGGTCCTCGCCCGTCGCGCGGCTGCGATGTCGTTCATCCGCCAGTTCGGCGACCCCGTGTTGAAGAGCAGGGCGATCGAGGTGGACCGCTTCGACGACGCGCTGCGGACCCAGGTGTCGCGCATGGCTGGTCTGATGGACGACGCGCTCGGCGTCGGTCTGGCAGCGCCGCAGCTCGGCATCTCACAGCGGCTGCTGGTCTACCGGATCGGGCCCGACGCGCCGGTGGTGGCGCTCGTCAACCCGGAGGTCGAGTGGAGCAGCGACGAGGACGAGACCGGCGAGGAGGGCTGCCTGTCGATCGCCGGAGTCAACGTCGACGTCGATCGTGCGGTCCACGTCCGGGTGCGCGCCCGCGACGAGCTCGGCGAGCCGCGGACCGTCGAGGCGTCGGGCCTCGAGGCGCGCGTGATCCAGCACGAGATCGACCACCTCGACGGCACGCTGATCCTCGACCGCACCTCGCGCGACCAGCGCCGGCGGGCGATGCGCGAGCTGCGCGCCCGCGAGCGCGAGGAGCGCGAGCGCGCGGCCGAGCGCGCCGCCTGAGCGCCGGCGTGCGCACCGTCTACGTCGGCACCTCCGACTTCGCCGCAGTCGTGCTCGACCGCCTCGCCGACTCGCCGCACCGGCCACGGCTGGTCGTGAGCCGTCCCGACCGCCGGCGCGGACGCGGGCGCAAGCTCTCACCGCCGCCGGTCGTCGAACGCGCACGCGAGCTCGCCATCGACACCTTCCAGCCCGACAGCGTCAACGCGCCCGAGGCGCTCGAGCGGATCGCCGCCGCCCAGCCCGAGGCCGCCTGCGTCTGCGCCTACGGGGCGATCCTCGGCGACGAGCTGCTCGCCGCGCACCGCTGGCTCAACGTCCATCCGTCGCTGCTGCCGCGCTGGCGCGGCGCGGCGCCGATCGAGCGGGCGATCGAGGCGGGCGACGACGAGACCGGCGTCGCGATCATGGAGCCGGTCGCCGAGCTCGACGCCGGCCCCGTCTATCTGATGCGTCCGGAGCCGATCCGTCCCGACGACGACTACGGCAGCCTCTCGGCCCGCCTCGCCGCACTTGGCGGCGACCTGCTCGTCGAGGCGCTCGACACAGGCGCCGCTCCGCGCCCGCAGGGTGATGAGGGCGTCAGCTACGCCGAGAAGATCGACCGCGACGAGCGGCTGCTCGACCCCGCGCTCGACGCGTCGACGCTCGAGCGGCGGGTGCGCGCGCTCACCCCGCACGTCGGCGCCTTCGTCGAGCCGGACGGTCACGAGCGACTCGGCGTGCGACGGGTGGCGATCGCGGACGACGTGGGATCGGCCGCGCCGACGCCCGCTCCCGGCACGCTCGCCGCCCGCGACGGCCGGCTTCTCTACGGCGCCGCCGACGGCCCGCTCGAGTTGCTCGAGGTGCAGCCCGCCGGTGGCAGGCCGATGGACGCCGCCGACTGGCTGCGCGGCCACGGCGCCGCGCTCGCGGCCGGCTGAGCTCGCCAGTCCGGCCGACCCGCCAGAATCCTGCGATGGCCGGAGAGGAGCGAATCGACCTGGGGCCACCGTGTCCGTCGTGCGGCGAGCCCTGGCTGCGCGCGACGAACCTGCCCGGCCGCTACCGCTGCGTCTACTGCCTGAGCCGATTCGAACTGCGCTCGCAGTGCCCCGACTGCGGCTCGCACGCGACGATCGCGCGCATGTCCGACCTCGTCAACGTCAGCTGCCGCAACTGCGGCGGCTCGCTGCTGACGGGCGTCTAGCCGCTCAGGCCGACAGCTGCTCGAGCGCCTGCCTGATGTCGGCGGCGGTCTGGAAGTCGAGGCCGAGCGCGTGGTCGTGGCGGTGTCGCACGGTGCCCTGCTCGTCGACGATCACCACGGCGCGGCGCGTGCCGCGCAGCTTCGACCAGCAGTCGTAGGACTTGGCCACCGACTGGTCGGGGTCCGCGAGCAGCGGCACGGTCAGCCCGTGCTTGTCGGCGAAGGCCTGCTTGGAGTCGAGGCCCTTGCCGGATATCCCGACGACGGTCGCCGCGAGCGCTCCGAACGTCTCCGCGTTGTCGCGGTAGGAGCAGAACTGGCGCGTACAGACCGGTGTGTCGTCGCCCGGATAGAACAGCAGCACGACCTTCTCGCCACGGTGGTCGGAGAGTGTGAACGGCCCCGCCGTGCCGACGAGCGTGAAGTCGGGCGCCGGCTCGCCGACCGCTGGGCGTCTGCTCATCCGCTGGACCCTAGCCGTGGCGAGGGTTACGAGTCGCCCGTGCGGCGGTAGAGCGCGTAGAGCAGCGCGCAGAGCACGAGCGCCGCGCCGGCATAGCCGACCTCGACTTGGAAGACGCGGTCGTCGAAGCCTGGCAGCAGCAGGAAGCCGACGTAGGCCGCGGCCGCGGCCAGCCAGCAGACGCAGGCCGCGCGAGCGCGGGCGCGCGCGAGCAGCGCCTGGTTGAGCGTCGCGGCGGCGAGGTAGAGGCCCATGCCGAGCGAGATCAGCACCAGGCCGATCCGGTCGTAGGCGAGCTCGCCGCCGAAGACGAGGTCCATCAGCCACGGGCCGATCGCCAGCATGACGAGCGCCACAGCGCTCGCGAAGAGCGCGATCGCCAGCAGGGTGACGTTGACGCTGCGTCGGAACGGGTCGCTCTCGCCGCCGGCGCGCAGGCGGGTGAGGTGGGGGAGGATCGAGGTCTGGATCGCCTGGAAGAGCTGCAGCGGCGCGCGCGCGATCAGCAGCACGTTGAACGTGAAGCCGGCGAGTGCGGCGCCGTCGGGGCCGTCGGTCGTCGCCTTGACGATCAGCGGGCCGGCGTTGAGGAAGGTCTGCTCGGCGAGCATGATCGCCAGCACCGCGACCGCGAACCCGGCCCCGTGCGACAGGGTGAACTCCGGCTCACCGCCCGGCTCGCCGGCCGCCGCCTCGTCGAGCCGGCGCGCGTCGGCGGCCTCCGCGTCGGTCAGCCCGCCGGCGATCCGCCGCCCGAGTGCCCACGGCACGACGGCCAGCGACGCGATCGGCGCCGCGGCGATCCCGAGCGCCACGACCGACTGCCCCGATAGGACCCCGACGGCGACCGCGAGCGCGAACAGGCAGCGCGAGACGGCCTCCATGAAGACGAGGCCGCCGTAGAGGCCGAAGCGGTGCGAGCCCGCGAGGAAGCCGCGCGCGAAGTAGCTCACCGCGTAGGCGAGCACGGTCACGATCAGCACCCAGTAGAGCGTCTCCGAGCCGTCGAAGAGGTCGTCCTGCAGCGGGCCGCGCAGCGCCAGCGCCGCGACCGCGAAGGCGATCCCCAGCCCGAGCTGGATCGTCGCGGCCACGCGTAGATGGCTGCGGCCGGTGGCGCTGCGTGCCGCGCGGTCGGCGATCGTCCGCGACAGCAGCTGCTCGACCGGGCGGTAGAGCACCGAGACCGTGACGAAGACAGCGGACCAGAGCAGGGTGATCGCGCCGTAGTCGGACTCCGACAGCGAGTGGCTGGCGAGTGCGAAGTACGCGTAGGTGATCAGCCCGGTGACGCCGATCCCCACAGAGAGGACCGCCGCGCCCTTCCCATAGCTGCCGTCGCCCCCGGCGGCTGTGGGCATCTAAAGCCTTACGAGCAACATCGTCCAGGGGAAAGGCGAGCGCGCCTCGACGACCTCGCCGTGGCGCGACAGCAGCTCGACGAAGCCCCGCTTCGACCAGTGGTTGACGTGTCCCGGCGTGTTGCCGAGCGACCCCCAGTAGGCGCCGCGGGCCATGTTCAGCCCGCGCCAGAGCGGCTCGCGCGGCACCGAGACCAACAGGTGGCGGCTCGCGACGCGCGCCATCTCGGCGACCGTCGCCTCCGGCTCGGGCACGTGCTCGAGCACCTCGATCGCCGTCGCCATGTCGAACTCGCCGTCGGCGAACGACAGCCGCGTGGCCTCCTCACAGCGGTACTCGAGGTTCGCCCGCCGGCGCTTGTCCCACTCGGCGCGCAGCTTCGCGTCGTCGAGGTCGATCCCGACGATCCGGCCGTCGCCGAGCCGCTGCGCCCACTCGTGGGTCAGCACGCCCTCGCCGCAGCCGACGTCAAGCACCGAGGTCGGAGCCGCGCGGTCCCAGAGCTCGTCGAGCGTGTGGTGGAAGGCGGTCATCAGCCGCCGCACGACCGGGTTGGTCGAGCCGTACTTGTCGAAGGTGTTGCCGGTCGGGACCGCCTCGGCGCCCGTCGACCCCGGTGTCGCGACGCCGGTCACGCCTCGACGGTCTCCCGGTCGGATTTGCCGGTGGCGCGCCCGGCCGCCGCGCCGGTGGTCGCCGGCTGCGCGCTGTCCCCGGCGCCCGGCTCGTAGTGCGACGGCTCCACGCCGAGCGTCAGCTCGACGCGGCGCACCCGCTCGAGTGTGCGCTGCTGCAGCGTGCGGCTAGCGGCGAGGACGTCGGCGATCACGCCGAGCGCGACGAACTGGACCGCGATGATCAGCAGCGTCGAGCCGAGGATCAGCGACTGGACGTGGCCGTTGCCCTCGCCGTTGAAGAAGAAGAAGAGGAAGCGCGCCCAGATCACGGCCGCCGGCACGGCGACGATCCCGGCCGCGATCAGGAAGACCCGCAGCGGCTCGTAGAGCGTGTAGACGCGGAAGATCGCCACCGCGTTGCGGCGCACGTACTGCGACATCGACGGAAAGAGCCGCGACTCGCGCGTCTTCTCGTTGGTGCGGATCGGGACGTGGTCGACGGCGACGAGCACCTTGCCTGCCTGGATGATCGTCTCGAGCGTGTAGGTGAACTTCGAGATCACCTGCATCTGCAGCGCCGCCTCGCGGTTGTAGGCGCGGAAGCCGGAGGTCGTGTCGGGCACGGTCGTCCCGGACGCGCGCCGCACGACCGCGCTGCCGAGGCGCTGGAGGCGCTTCTTCAGCGGCGAGAAGTGCTCGATCGAGTCGGTCTCGCGATCACCGACGACCATGTCGGCGCGGCCCGCGAGGATCGGTTCGACGAGCTTCGGGATGTCGCCGCCGTGGTACTGGTTGTCGGCGTCGGTGTTGACGATCAGGTCGGCGCCGAGCTTCAGGCAGGCGTCGAGGCCCGCCTGGAACCCGGCGGCGAGTCCCTTGTTGTTGGTCAGCCGCACTACGTGGTCGACGCCGTGTGCGCGCGCCACCTCGACCGTCGCATCGGTCGAGCCGTCGTCGATGATCAGCCACTCGACCTCGTCGACGCCAGGCACGGCGCGCGGCAGGTCGGCGAGGGTCGCCGGCAGCTGCTCGGCCTCGTTGAAGCACGGGATCTGGATGATCAGCTTCATCTGGGAGGGGGAGGGTAGAGGCATCGGACGTCGAATTGCAGGGATCGGCGGGCAGGCCTTTGCTAGCCTGCCCCGTTCTCGCCGTACCCCTCTTCGACTGGAGCCGCCGAATGCATCTTCTCGCATACTTGGATCCCGGCAGCGGCAGCATGATCCTGCAGATCCTCGCCGGCGGGGTCGCCGCGGTCGCTGTCACCGCCAAGCTGTACTGGAGCCGCCTGCTCAAATTGCTGCGCATCCGCAAGGACGACGAGCCGACTCCCGAGCAGCAGGCCGACTCAGCCTGAGCCGCTGTCCACGTCGACTGAGATATCCCCGCGTCCGGAGGACGCGCAGCTAGAGGCCGGCTCGTTCCGCGACCCCGAGAGCCGGATCTTCTACTCCGGCGGCGACGTCTACCGGGCCCTCTCGCAGGAGGGCCTCGACGACTTCGAGGCGCTCCAGGCGACCAAGCTCTTCGAGCGCTTCCAGGCCGACGGCCGGCTCGTGCGCACGGAGCTGCTGCCGAGCACCGCCGACGTGCCGAGCGAGCTGCTCGTCAAGGACTGCGCCGGCGTGCTGCGCCACGAGCGGATCCCGTTCGTCTCCTACCCTTACGAGTGGACGTTCTCGATGCTCAAGGAGGCCGCGCTGCTGCAGCTCGACCTCAATCTGGCGGCGCTCGAGGAGGGGATGATCCTCAAGGACTCGACGCCCTACAACGTCCAGTTCAAGGGCTCGAAGCCGGTCTTCGTCGACGTCGGCTCGTTCGAGCGGCTGCGCGACGGCGAGCCGTGGGTCGGCTACCGCCAGTTCTGCATGATGTACCTCTACCCGCTGATGCTGCAGGCGGTGAAGGGGATCGAGTTCCATCCCTGGCTGCGCGGCTCGATCGGCGGCATCACGCCGGCCCAGATGCGCGGCATGGTCTCCTTCCGCGACCGCTTCCGCCGCGGCTTCTTCCTCAACGTCTTCATGCACGCGAAGCTCGAGGCGCGCCACGCCGACCGCGGCAGGGAGGTCAAGGCCGAGGTCAAGCAGGCCGGCTTCAAGAAGGAGCTGATCGTCGCCAACGTGCGCCGCATGCGCAAGCTAGTCGAGAGCCTGACGTGGAACCCGCCGAAGGGCGTCTGGGTCGCCTACGGCGAGCGCAACAGCTACTCCGACGAGGACGCCAAGCGCAAGGACGAGTTCGTGCGCGAGGTGGTCACGGCCCAGCCCTGGAGGCTGACCTGGGACATCGGCGCCAACAACGGCCGCTACTCGCGGATCGCCGAGGAGGGCTCGGACTACGTGCTCGCCGTCGACGCCGACCAGGGTCCGGTCGAGCTGCTCCATCGCACGCTGCGCGAGGAGGGCGACGAGCGGATCCTGACGCTGACGATGAACCTCGCCGACCCCTCGCCGAGCCTCGGCTGGCGCGGCCTCGAGCGCAAGGACCTGCCGGCGCGCGGCAAGCCCGACCTCGTGCTCGCGCTCGCGCTGATCCATCACGTGACGATCGCCGCCAACGTCCCGGTCGCCGAGTTCGTCGACTGGCTCGCATCGCTGGGAACGTCGCTGGTGATCGAGTTCCCGACGCGCGAGGACCCGATGGTCAAGAAGCTGCTCGGACCGAAGCGCGAGGGACTGCATCCCGACTACGAGCGCGTCAACTTCGAGCGCGTGCTCGCGGGCGCCTTCGACGTCGAGCGCCGTGAGCGCTCGAAGTCCGGCACCCGCCTGCTCTACTTCGCGCGTCCGAAGGGCGCCGGCAGTCCGATCG
>DATABV010000190.1:0-5101 GCA_036259395.1 Thermoleophilaceae bacterium
GATGGGCGGGATGGACGAGGCGGTCGCCGCCGCGCGCGAGATCGCCGCCGCGCGCGCACCGGCGTTCATCCCCGACCAGTTCTCGAATCCCGCCAACCCGGAGATCCACCGCCGCACGACCGCCGAGGAGATCTGGCGCGATATGGACGGCAAGGTCGACGTCCTGGTCGCGGGCGTCGGGACGGGCGGGACGATCACCGGCTGCGGCGAGCGTCTGAAGGAGCGCAATGCCCAGCTCCACGTCGTGGCCGTCGAGCCCGCCAGCTCGCCGGTGATCTCCGGCGGCCGGCCGGGGCCGCATCGGATCCAGGGGATCGGCGCGGGGTTCGTGCCGGCAGTGCTGAACCGCGCGGTCATCGACGAGGTGGTCGCGGTGTCCGACGAGGATGCGGTCGCGATGGCGCGCAACTGCGCCGTCCGGGAGGGCGTGCTCGCCGGCATCTCCGGCGGAGCAGCGCTGTGGGCGGCGATCGAGGTCGGCTCACGACCGGAGATGACCGGGAAGCGGGTCGTCGTAATCGTGCCCGACTCCGGCGAGCGCTACGTCAGCGCCCCTTTCTTCGCCCCGTAACCTCCCTCTCGTGGTCGGACTTGACACATTGACGCGGGTGACGCGGGAGGTGCGGCAGGACCTCGCCGCCGCGCATGCGCGAGACCCGGCTTCGCACGACGTCGGGCGGCTGGAGATCCTGCTCACCTACGGCGGGGTCCAGGCGCTGCTGTCGCACCGGATCGCCCACGCGCTGCACCAGGCCGGCGTGCCGATCGTGCCGCGCTTCCTGGCGAACCTGACCAAGGTCATCACCGGCGTCGAGATCCACCCGGCGGCGCGGATCGGCGAAGCGCTGTTCATCGACCACGGGGCGGGTGTGGTGATCGGCGAGACGGCCGAGATCGGCGAGAACGTCACGGTCTACCAAGGCGTGACGCTCGGCGGCACCGGCTTCGAGGTCGGCAAGCGCCATCCGACCGTCGGCGACGACGTCGTCATCGGCTCCGGGGCCAAGCTGCTCGGCCCGATCGTCGTCGGCGACCGGGCGAAGATCGGCGCCAACTCCGTAGTCATCCACGACGTCCCGCGCGACTCGACAGTCGTCGGCAACCCCGGTCATCCGGTCCGCATCGACGGCGAGCGGCCGGAGGGCCCGGACGCCGATTGGGCGCACCTGCCGGATCCGGTCGCCGACGCGCTCAAGGGCATGGCCGAGCGGATCGGCGAGCTCGAGGAGCTCGTCGCCGAGCTGACCGGCACGCAGCGCGAGGGCGTGGCCGAGGTCCGTCCGTTGCGGCGCGGTGCGGGCAACGACCCGGCGTCGGGCTGAGCCGCGCCGCGCTGCAGTCAGTAGGCGGTCGTCCGCGTCCGGTGGCGCGGGATCGCCTTGTAGCGCGGCTCCTGGCCGCGGTTCCACAGCCAGTTGTCAAGCGTGCGCGGCGGGACGCCGAGGTCGCCGGCGATCGCCTCGCAGGCGACGACCGCGCAGGCGCGGATCTCGCGCTCCTCTCGCCCGGCCGGCAACAGCTCGCCGGCGTCGATCGCAGCGGCCAGCTCCGCCGAGTAGCGCAGCACCCCGTCGACGCGCAGTACGTGCGGCACGAGGTTGTCGGCGAAGATCGTCAGGCGGTCGACGTCGTCGAACTCGGCGACGCCGGCCAGAGTCAGGTCGCTCGCGACGATCTGCGCGCGCTTGTAGAAGCCGGGATCGGCGAACAGCGGTATGCCGGCGACGAGCTGCTCCGCCAGCCGCTCGGCCGACCCGTCCGCCGCGGCGACTACGTCCAGTGCGGCGCGCCCGCCCAGGAAAGCGCCGAGCTGGCGCAGCGCCTCTGCGTACAGCGCCATCAGTTCATGCCCGCGCTCCTGGCGGAGCACGTCCGCGACAGCGTCGGCGTCGAGCGCCGCCAGCTCGCGCGGCGACCACGGCCCGTCGCTCCGGAACCGGTCGGTCAGCGCCGAGGCGACCGTGTAGTAGCCCGAGCACCCGGGCCGCTTGCGCAGGGTCGGAAACCAGCCCGAGCCGAAGTTGATCGCGTCGAGGGTCAGCGTGAACAGCGCGACGTCCTCCGCCGACCCCTCGAGGTAGTGCCGGTCACGATCGAGCTCCGGCTCCGGTCCCGGCCCGATCGAGCCGACACGACCCAGATCGATCGTCACGTCTCGCGCGTCCCGCGCCACCGCCGCGCAGCTGCGCCGAACCTCGTCGCAGAGCCCCATCGGCGCGAGGCTATTCACTCGCCGATTCAGGACGCTCAGCAGCGGCTGCAACCGGCCCGTAGCAAGCCTGTAGCACGCGTTGCTACGCTGTCGCAATGGCACGGTCAGTCTCCGTACGAGAGTTAAGGAACAACACTGCGGAGGTGGTAGCTGCCGTGCAAGCCGGAGAGACGCTCACGCTCACCGTGAACCAGACGCCCGTGGCGGACGTCGTGCCTCATCGCCCGCATCGGAGCCCATGGGTGCCGTCGTCGGAGCTGCGCCGGATCGTCGCGGAGGCGCCAGCCGACCCGGGTCTGTTCGAAGACCTCGCCGAGGTGCGCAGCGAGCTCTTGGACGACCCTCGGTGAGCGCTCCCCTCGGCAGGGCGGTAGCGGACACTTCCATCTTCATCGCCAGGGAGGCAGGCCGTGAGCTCGGCCCACTGCCGGATGAGATCGCCGTGTCGGCGATAACCGCCGGCGAGCTCGAGCTCGGAGTGCTGCGCGCCGCCAACGCGGCGATACGCGGCATCAGACTGTCTACTTTGGCCGAGGTTCGCGGTACGTACCCGTTGCTGGAGATCGACGCGCTGACTGCGTCGTGCTACGCGCGGATCGCGGACGGCGAGCTGGCGGCGGGTCGCAGGGTCAAGCAGCACGACACGTGGATCGCCGCGACGGCGATGCGTCATGGCGTCGCCGTCCTGACTCAGGACGACGACTTCGCGTCCTTCGACCAGGTCGAGGTCATCCGGGTCTGAGCGAGTCCGGCCGGCCGCGACCGGCCCTATCCTCAGTCGGGTGCGCGCGACGGCCCAGGGATCGGAGCAGGAGACCGCCGAGAGCCGGGTCGCCGGGCTCTTGGAGGGGCTCAACGAGCCGCAACGCGAGGCGGTCACCCACGGCGAGGGGCCGCTGCTGATCCTCGCCGGCGCGGGCTCGGGAAAGACGCGCGCGCTGACGCGGCGGATCGCCTACCTGGTCGGCACGAAGCAGGCCCGCGCAAGCGAGATCCTGGCGATCACGTTCACCAACAAGGCCGCCGCCGAGATGCGCGAGCGCGTCCAGCAGCTCGTCGGCAACCAGGCGCGCGCGATGTGGGTGATGACCTTCCACTCGGCCTGCGCGCGGATCCTGCGCGCGGACGCCGAGAAGCTCAACTACACGCGCGGGTTCACGATCTACGACGAGGCCGACTCGGTCCGCCTCGTCAAGCAGTGCATCGAGGAGCTTGGCGTCGATCCCAAGCGCTACGCGCCGCGGGCGATCAAGCGCCAGATCTCCGACGCCAAGAGCCAGCTGCTCGACGCGGCGGCCTACAAGCTGAAGGTCGGCGGCTACTTCGAGCAGACCGTCGCCGAGGTCTACGAGCGCTACGAGCGGCGGATCCACGCGATGAACGCGATGGACTTCGACGACCTGCTGCTGCAGTCGGTGCGCCTGTTCGAGATGTTCCCCGAGGTGCTCGAGCGCTACCGCCGCTCCTTTCGCCACGTCCTCGTCGACGAGTACCAGGACACCAACAACGCCCAGTACCGCTGGCTGCGCCTGCTCGCCGACGAGCACCGCAACCTCGCAGTAGTAGGGGACGACTCGCAGGCGATCTACAGCTTCCGCGGCGCTGACATCCGCAATATCCTCGACTTCGAGCACGACTTCCCCGACGCGAACGTGATCAAGCTCGAGCAGAACTACCGCTCGACGCAGGCGATTCTCGATGCCTCGAACGCGGTGATCGCCAACAACCGCCGCCAGAAGGAGAAGCATCTCTGGACCGACCAAGACGGCGGCGATCCGGTCCGCGTCCGCGAGCTCGAGGACGAGCACGCCGAGGCGCGCTACGTCGCCGGCGAGATCGAGCGCCACGTCGAGGGCGGCGGCTCGCGCAACGACGTCGCAGTCTTCTACCGGACCAACGCGCAGAGCCGCGTGCTCGAGGACACGCTGGTCCGCTACGGGGTCAGCTATCAGGTGATCGGCGGGACGAAGTTCTACGAGCGCGCCGAGGTCAAGGACGCGCTCGCCTACCTGACGCTGCTGACCAACCCGCAGGACGTCGTCTCGTTCGGGCGGATCGTCAACTCGCCGCGACGCGGGATCGGTCAGACGTCGCAGGCGCGGATCGTCGCCCACGCGAACACGATCGGCGAGCCGATCTTCGACGTCGCGGCGACGCCCGAGGACGTCCCGGGCCTCGGCGCGGCAGCGATCAAGGCCGTTGGCCGCTTCATGGAGACGATGGAGAAGCTGCGCGACCGCGCCGACGGGGCGCGCGTCGGCGACCTGCTCAAAGACGTACTGCACGAGGTCGGCTACTTCGATGCGCTCGAGCGGGAGCGGACGATCGAGGCGCAGGGCCGGCTCGAGAACCTCGAGGAGCTGGTCGGCGTCGCGCGCGAGTACGACGCTGCGCGCGGCGGCGCGCTCGGCGGAGTCGAGGACGACGGGGGCGGCCAGGAGCCGTCGGTCGAGGAGTTCCTGCAGCAGGTCGCGCTGTTCTCGCAGCAGGACGAGCTGCAGGACGACGAGGGAGTCGTCACGCTGATGACCCTCCACAACGCCAAGGGCCTCGAGTACGACGTGGTCTTCATGATCGGCTGCGAGGACGGCGTCTTCCCGCACTCGCGCTCGATCGAGGCCGGCGACGTCGAGGAGGAGCGCCGCCTCTGCTACGTCGGGATGACGCGCGCGCGCAAGCAGCTGACGCTGACCCACGCGCGCACGCGCGCCCTCTACGGCGGCCGCGAGTGGAACGTCCCGAGCCGCTTCCTCGCCGAGATCCCGCTCGAGCTGACCGACGCGGAGGAGCAGGTGGGGGCGCGGGAGCGGGCGACCACCTGGGGCGCGAGCGTTGGTGGTACGCCGGGGATTGGGGGTCCCGGCTCCACTTGGGAATCGTTGCGCCGGG
>DATABV010000191.1:0-8885 GCA_036259395.1 Thermoleophilaceae bacterium
GCGTCCTCGTAGGCCTCGACGACCTCCTCGGCGACGTGCGACCAGGAGAAGCGCTCGGCGCGCTCTCGCGCGGCGGCGCCCATCTGGAGGCGTCGCTGCGGGTCGAGTGCCAGCTCACGCAACGCCTCGCCGAGTGCCGCCGCGTCCGCCGGCGGGACGAGCACGCTGTCGATCCCGTCTCGCGCCACGTCGCGGTAGCCGGCGATGTCCGAGGCCACGGCCGGCGTCCCGGCGGCGAACGCCTCGGTCAGCACCATGCCGAAGCTCTCGCCACCGAGCGCTGGCGCCACGAGCAGGTCAGCGGCGCCGAGCAGGCGCTGCTTCTCGTCGTCGTCGACGCGGCCGGCGACCTCCACCCCTTCGAGGTCGAGCAGCAGCGGCTCGACCTCAGCCGGCGTCGCGCCGGCGACGGTCAGGCGGGCGGCGACGCCCGCGCCGCGCAGCGCCTCGAAGGCGCGCAGCAGCACCGGCAGGCCCTTGCGCGCCTCGGCGCGGCCGAGGAACAGCAGCTCGAGCTGCTCGCGCGGCAGCGAGCGGTCCGTGGGCCGGGCGGCCGACAGATCGACGCCGTTCGGGACGATCCTGTACTCGCCGCCGTAGAAGCGCTCGCAGGTCCAGCGCGCCGCCTCCGAGACCGCGATCCGCACGTGCAGCTTGTTGTAGAGCCGGCGCGCGGTCGCGACGTTCGCGGCGAGGCCGTTCGCGACCGGGCTGCGCGAGTAGGCGTGGAAGGTGCCGACCAGCGGCGTGCGCGCCAGCTCGGTGGCGAACCAGCTGACGAAGGGCGCGTTGGGCTCGTGGACGTGGACGACGTCGAAGTCGCCCGCACGCAGCTCGCGGTGCAGCGCCGGCACGACCGCCGGCGACAGCGCGAGGTTCGACACCGCGCCGTTCATCGGCAGGCCCGCGGTGCGCCCGAGCGGGATCAGGTACTCGGGCAGGGGCCGCTGCTCGGGTGCGGCGCCCCGATGCATCACACGTGCCAGGCGGTCGTCCGGGTCGTACGGGGCGAGGAGGCGGACCTCGTGCCCCTGGCGCGTCAGCTCCGCTGTCAGAGCCTCCGCGTGCCGGCCGACTCCGCCGGGATACGTGTACGAGTAGGGGGAGACGATCCCGACGCGCACCATCGCATCGTAGACGACGCGTGGGATGCGGCAGACTGGGCGGACGATGGCCGAGCGCAACTACCTCAAGTACAGCTTCGTGAAGGTCTCCCCGGAATGGCGACGGCGCAGTGCGCAAGAGCGCGCGGACGACAAGCGGGAGTTCGCCGCCGCGTGCGCCGAGTTCGCCACCGACCACTACCTGCGCGCCTACTCGCTGGTCGGCACGCGCGGCGACTGCGACCTGATGATCCGCGCCGTCGCCCCCACGCTCGACCCGATCCACGAGCTGCACGTGCTGCTCAACCAATCCGGGTTGATGCGCTTCGCCGACATCCGCCACTCCTACCTGGCTTTGACGAAGGAGTCGGTCTACTCGGACGAGGAGCAGCCGACCGCGCCCCGCCCCGGCTCGGACCGTCGCTACTTCATCGTCTATCCGATGTGGAAGAAGCGCGAGTGGTACGCGCTGCCGCCCGACGAGCGGATGCGGATCATGCGCGGGCACATCGAGACCGGCAAGCGCTACCCGGGGATCGAGATCAACACCGCCTACTCCTACGGGCTCGACGACCAGGAGTTCGTCGTCTCGTTCAACGCCGACGACCCCGCCGAGTTCCTCGACCTCGTCCAGGAGCTGCGCTCGACCGAGTCGAGCGCCTACACCGCCTCGGAGACGCCGATCTTCACCTGCATCAGCGCCAGCCCCGAGCGGGCGCTCGACGCGCTCGACGGGACCGCCGTCACCGCCGCACTGACGGGCTAGACACGGGCGGCGCGCGCCGCCTCGACCATTTCCGCAACTCGGGTCAGCTTCACGCGCGGCCTCCCCTGCGGCTCGCCGGCGGCCTGCTCGGCGACGTCGATCGCCTCCCAGCCCGCGTAGTCGACGACGTCGGGCTGGCGCTCGTGGACGAGCTCCTCGATCGCCGCCCGTGCCGGTCGCTCGGGCTGCTCGAGCCGGCCCTCGCGAACGTCCTCGAGCAGGTGCTCGACCGTCTCCTGGGCGTCGCGCTTGTTGGTCCCGATCACCCCGGACGGACCGCGCTTGACCCAGCCGGCGACGTAGAGGCCGGGGATCGCGCGCTGCTCGTGCGCGTCGAGCACGCGGCCCTCCTCGTTGGGGATTGTGCCCTTCCACTCGTCGAACGGCACGCCCTCGATCGGTATGCCGCGGTAGCCGATCGAGCGGAACACCAGGCCGACATCGAGCGTCTCGTGGACGTCGGTCGCCTGCGCGCGGATCCGGCCCTCGGCTCCGTGCTCGAGCTTGTTGTGGACCAGCTCGATCTGCTCGACCCTGCCCTCGCCGCGGATCGCCACCGGCGAGACCAGGAAGCGCAGCTCGACCCGCTTCGGCTTGCCCTCCGGCTCGCGCGCCGCGAAGTCCTGCAGGATCTCGACGTTGCGGCGCGGCGTGATGTCGCCCTCGCCCTCGATCGACTGGGCGCTGTGGCGGTCGAGCTCGAACGGCTCGACGATCACGTCGGCGTCGGTCAGCTCGCCGAGCTCGCGCAGCTCGGGGTTGGTGAAGGCCGCCTGCGCCGGCCCGCGCCGGCCGAGGATGTAGACGTGCCTGACGTTCGAGTTGGCGAGCGCCTCGATCGCGTGATCGGCCGTGTCAGTTATCTCCAGCTCCGCGCGCGGCAGCACGAGCATGCGCGCGACGTCCATCGCGACGTTGCCGTTGCCGACGATCGCCACGTTCTCGCAGGAGAGGTCGAACTCGAGGTCGCGGTAGTCCGGGTGGCCGTTGTACCAGGCGACGAACTCGGTGGCGGCGTAGCTGCCGGGCAAGTCCTCGCCGTCGATCCCGAGCTGGCGGTCGGTCTCGCAGCCGTACGCGTAGACGATCGCGTGATAGTGGCGCGCGAGGTCCTCGTGGCTGAGGTGCTCGCCGACCTTGACGTTGCCGAAGAAGCGGAACTGCTCCTTGGCGGCGGTCTTCTCATAGACCCGCGTGACCGACTTGATCTTCGGATGGTCGGGCGCGACGCCTGCGCGGACGAGGCCGAACGGCGTCGGCAGGCGGTCGAACATGTCGACCTCGATCGTCAGCTCCTTGTCGGCCAGCAGATGGCCCGCCGAGTAGAAGCCGGCGGGCCCGGAGCCGACGACGGCGACGCGCAGCGGGTTGTCGAACGTTCCGAGGGACACGCGGCGCGAGATGATAGCCGCGCCCGTGAACCGCACCGCGATCATCGACATGGGGTCGAACTCCTTCCGGCTGGTCGTCTTCCAGCACGAGCCGGGCGGCTGGTGGAGCCTCGCCGACGAGATCCGCGAGCCGGTGCGGGTCAGCGCCGGGATGGGCGACGAGGGCGTCCTGGCCCCGGAGCCGATCGATCGTGCCGTAGCGACCGCAGCGGTCTTCGCCTCGTTCCTCGAGGCGTCCGGCGTTGAGCGGGTCGACGCCGTCGCGACCAGCGCGATCCGCGACGCGCGCAACCGCGACGAGCTGCTCGGCGCGATCCGCGGTCGGACCGGGCTGGAGGTGCGCGTGATCAGCGGCGCCGAGGAGGCCTGGTACGGCTACCTGGCGATCGTCAACTCGACGACGCTCGCCGACGGCTTCGGGATCGACATCGGCGGCGGCAGCGTGCAGGTGATGCAGGTCGCTGACCGCCGCCTGGTCGAGGCGGAGTCGGTGCGACTCGGCGCGGTGCGGGTCAGCGAGGCCTTCCTGCCGGGCGAGCGGGCGAAGCCGAAGCAGGCCCAAGGGTTGCGTGACCACGTCGCTAGGACGCTCTCTGAGTTCGAATGGTGGGGTCAGACCGGGGGCTCGCGCCCCAGGACCCCCGAGGCGCCTGGCCGGTCGCCCGATGGCGCGGGGCGGCTGGTGGCGATCGGCGGAACGGTGCGCAACCTCGCGACGGCGATCCAGAAGCGGATGGAGCTGCCGGACGTCGACGAGCAGGGGTTCGTCGTCACGCGCGAAGCGCTCGAGGAGCTGATCGAGCTGCTGGCCGAGCGGCCGGCCTCCGAGCGCGGAGCGGTCCCGGGCATCAAGCCGGACCGCGGCGACGTGATCCTCGGCGGCGCGCTGGTCGTCGCGGAGGCGATGGAGCAGGGCGGCTTCACCGAGCTCGAGGTTGCGGAGGCGGGACTGCGCGAGGGCGTCTTCTTCGAGCATCTGCTTGCCGACCGCAGCCCGCCGCTGATTCGCGACGTGCGGACGGCTTCGGTCGAGAACCTCGCCGAGCGCTTCCAGACGGATCCGCGCCACGTCGCCCATGTGGCGAAGCTGTCGCTCGAGCTTTTCGACGCGCTGCGCGAAGCCGGACTGCACCAGCTCGGCGACAACGACCGCCAGGTCCTATGGGCCGCCGGCCTGCTCCACGACGTCGGCATGACGGTCGACTACGACGACCACCACCGCCACTCGCACTACCTGATCGTCCATGCCGGCCTGCCCGGCTACAGCCCGCGTGAGCTCGACCTGATCGCGCTGATCGCCCGCTACCACCGCAAGGGCACCCCCGACCCGAGCGAGCTCGGCGCGCTGCGTCGCGACGGTGACCGCGAGCGGCTGCTGATCCTCTGCGGCCTGATCCGGCTCGCCGAGCAGCTCGAGCGCAGCCGCGACCAGGCGGTCGCCTCGGTCCGGGCACATATCGGTGACGAGCACCTCGTGCTCGAAGCCCTCCCCCGTCCTGGCGCCGACCCCGCTGTTGCTATCTGGGCGGCCCGCCGCGGCTCGGACCTGCTCACCGAGGCGCTAGGCCGGCGCCTGGAGATCCGGCCGAGTCGCTAGTCGCTAGCGCTGCTCGCCGCGCTCGTCGCCGTGACGGATCTGATCGGCGCGCGGCAGATCGCCCGCCTCGTTCTCATCGACGTCGGGATCTAGCTGCGCCGCGTGCTCGTGGCGCTCCTCCGCGGCCCGTCGCTCGCGTCCCGCAACGGTCGCCTGCTCCTCTGCCCCGGCCAGCTCGGCACGGGCACGGGCGGCGCGCTCCTCTGCCTCCGCCTGCTGGCGATCGGCGCGGGCGCCGCGGATGCGGGCCTCCTCGCGGTGCTCGCCCGCCTCGACGCGGTGCTGCTCGTCGCGGCGCGCACGCGCCTTGCGCATCGCCATCACCAAGAGCGCGACCAGTACGACGGCCGCGACTATCAAGACGATCAAGAGCCCGGTGTCCATCGCGTACTCCTCCTCTGTGGGGTGCCTGTGAGGTACCCGATGCCGGGCGCGCAATAACCGCAGCAGCGAGCCGACGTCGGTTGCGCGCTCGCTCAGTCCGGCGCGTTGTCGAGCGACGCCCACAGGTAGAGGCAGGCGAGCGTGCGGTGCGGCTGCCATGGCTCGGCTATCCGCGTCAGTGCGGCGGCGTCCGGGAGGTCGTCGAGGCCGTAGGCGATCTGGACCGCGCGACGGATCCCGAGGTCGCCGACCGGCAGGACGTCGGGCCTGCGCAGATGGAACATCAGGAACATGTCGACCGTCCAGCGGCCGAGCCCCTTGATCGCGATCAGCTGCGCTGACACGTCGTCGTCGGGCAGCTCCGGCAGCCGCTCGAGGTCGAGCCGCCCGTCCTCGACGTGCTCGGCGAGGTCGCGCAGATAGGCGGCCTTGGCACCCGAGAGCCCGACGGCGCGCAGCTGGTCCGGGTCGGTCGCGATCAGCTCGGCCGGTGTCGGCGTGCGGTCGCCGTAGAGCGCGCAGAGGCGGTCGTAGATCGTGCGGGCCGCCTTGACCGACAGCTGCTGACCGACGATCGCGCGCAGCAGCGCACCGTAGGCGTCGTCGGGCCGCCCGCGCCGCCTGCCCTCCTCGTCGAGCGGCCCCTGGCCCGAGACGAGCGCGCCCAGGACCGGGTCGCAAGCGGCCAGGTGCTCGAACGCGTCGACGGTCATGCCGCCGCGCTGCGCTCGCCGAAGTAGTCCGCCTCGAGCTCACCCAGCGGAGTCGACGGCGGGTCGTCGAACAGCCACTCGCAAGCGATCCGGTGCCAGTTCGCCGTCACCCCGAGGTGGCCGAGGACGCCGACGACGAGTCCCTCCATCCGCCGCGCGAGGATCGCCTCCGCCGGGACCGTTCCGCGCTTGATCAAGTCCCAGTGCCGTGAGCGCGGATCGCCGGCGTCGATCAGGACCTGGGTGACCAACTCGCGGTCGATCGTCACCGGGCGATCCTCCATGTACCACCAGGCGATCGCGCGGACGTGGGCGAGCACCGCCTCCGGCGAGACCAGCGGGTCGTCAGCCGCGTAGTAACCGGCCGCGACGAGCGCCGCGAGCAGAGCGTCCGCGTCGCCGGCCATGCCGGCGCGCAGCACGGCCAGCTCGCGCTCGAGGTAGTCGCGGTCGACGTGCTTGGTCATCCCGAAGTCGAGGAACGCGACCCGACCGTCGTTCATCAGGCGGTAGTTGCCCGGGTGGGGATCGCCTGAGAAGTGGCCGTTGCGGTACAGCGAGCCGCAGAAGAAGCGGTAGACGATCTCTCCGAAGCGGTCGCGCTCGGATTGCGGCAGCTCGCGCACCTCCTCGAACGACCGTCCGTCGAGCCACTCGGTGACCAGGACGCGCTCGCTGCTCAGCGACGTCACGACCTCCGGGATCACGACGAACGGGTGTCCACGCCAGGCACGCGCCATCGCCCGCTGCGCCTGGGCCTCCTGCTCGTAGTCGAGCTCGTCGGAGAGCCGCTCGCGGATCTCCGCGGTCATCGCCTTGGCGTCCATCCCCGGCGCGATCCGCTTCGCGACGCGCATCAGCAGCCCGAGGTTCTGGAGATCAGCGCGAACCGCGCGCGCAACGCCCGGGTACTGCACCTTGACCGCGACCTCGCGGCCGGCGAGCCGTCCCGCGTCGTCGCCCAGCCGTGCGCGGTAGACCTGACCGATCGACGCGGCCGCGACCGCCCGCTCGTCGAACTCGGCGAAGACGTCGTCGATCGACTCGCCGAGCCCGTCCTCGATCACGGCGCGCATCTGCTTGAACGGTACGCGCGGAGCGGAGTCGCGCAGCTCGGCGAGCTTCTCCTGGATCCGTGCCTGGAACTCCTCGGGGAAGGCACCGGTGTCGATGAACGACGCCACCTGCCCGACCTTCATCGCCGCGCCCTTCATGTTCCCCAGCACGTCGAGGATCTGCTCGGCCGCCTCGGCCTGGCGGCGGGCGGCGGCCTCGCGCCGCTGCTGCTCTCCGCGCGTCAGGTTCGCGGCCTTGGTGGCGTAGTTGCGCGCCGTCTGCCCACCCGCGAGCCCCGCCACCTTCGCAGTGCGCCGGATCCGGCCGGTCGGCACCGAGTTGTCGCCCTTGCGCGGCAGGCGCTTCCTACGCGGCCGAGCCGCAGCTCGGGTCCTCGTCCGCGATGCGGAACGACGAACCGCAGCCGCAGGAGGCGACGACGTTGGGGTTGTTCACCTCGAAGCCGGCGCCCATCATGCTCTCGGTGTAGTCGACCTCGGAGCCGTCGACGTAGCGCAGGCTGGCCGAGTCGACGAGGATCGGGATGCCGCCGTGCTCGAAGACGTTGTCGTCGTCGCGGCGCTCGTCGAGCGCCAGCGCGTACTGGAAGCCGGAGCAGCCGCCGCCACGCACGCCGATGCGCAGCCCGACGTCGCCGTCGGTCTGCTGTTGGGCGAGGAATCCACGCACCTTGTCGGCCGCGATGTCGGAGAGAGTCACCATGCTTCAGTAAATGTAGCAATGGCTCCCGAGCTCAAGAGCCCACCGCTGACCCTCGCTATGGTGCCAGGTCGAATGCCGACGAGCGACGAGCTGAAGCAACGGATCGAGGCCGCCCTCCCGGGCGCGCGCGTGACCGTCGAGGACCTCACCGGAGGTGGCGACCACTTCCGCGCCGAGGTCGAGTCCGACAGCTTCGAGGGGCTCAACCGGATCCAGCAGCACAAGCTCGTCTACGACGTGTTCGGCGCCGAGGTCGGCGGACCGATCCACGCCCTCTCGATCAAGACTTCCACTCCCGGAGGAACCCCATGACGAACACCGAGATCCGCGAGTTCATCGAGAACGCGATCGCCGAGAACCCGGTGATGCTGTTCATGAAGGGCAGCCCCGAGCAGCCGGCCTGCGGCTTCTCCTCGCGCACCGCCGCCTGCCTCAACGCGCTCGGCGTCCGCTACGCCGCGCTCGACATCCTGCCCGACCCGCGCATCCGCGAGGAGCTGTCGGGCCTCTCCGGCTGGCCGACGATCCCGCAGCTGTTCGTCAAGGGCGAGCTGGTCGGAGGCGCCGACATCGTCACCGAGATGTACGAGTCGGGCGAGCTCGCCGAGCTGCTCGAGGCCGAGCAGCCGGAGGACGCCGAGGACGTCGCGGCGCAGTCGGAGGCGCCGGTCGGCAACGGCCCCCTGCCGCTCGAGAACCGCCTCGACTGAGGCCTCGCCGCAGATGCCGGCCTAGGCCGGCGCCGGGTGCGCAGGTAGAGTCCCGCCGATGCCGGTCTCCGTCGTCACGGACACCACCGGATACCTGCCGCGGGAGCACCTCGACCGCTACGGGATCACGGCGGTTCCGCTCTATGTCGTCTTCGCCGACCGCACGGTCAAGGAGACCGAGATCACCGACTACCCGGCGTTCTTCGAGGAGCTGCGCCGCGCCGACAGCGTGCCGAAGACCTCCCAGCCCTCGGTCGGCGACTTCGTCGCGGCGTTCGAGCCGCTGCTCGCGCGCGGCGACGAGATCGCTTCGATTCACATCTCGGGCGGCATCTCGGGCACCGTCGCGTTCCAGCTGCTCGGCCGCCTGGCGCGCTGACTCGACGGTGCCCGAGATGCCGCCCGAGATGAGAATCGAAGCGATCTCGTCGACGCGCGCGAG
>DATABV010000192.1:0-5921 GCA_036259395.1 Thermoleophilaceae bacterium
AGGTAGCGCGCGAGGCGGCGGCCGCGGACGTCGTGTCCCTCGGCGACGCGCACGACGGCGCCACGGGCGCCAGCATGCTCGACGAGCCGACTCGCCTCGACGAGGTCGGCGTCGCCGTCGCGGGCGCCGAACGGACAGGGGTCGAGCGGGCGGTGCCCGGCGACCTCCGGCGGGAGCATGTTGCAGGCGGGCTGCATGAACCCGTCGTGGAGCTGCGCCAGGACGCGGGCGTCGAGCGAGTAGCTGAGCGCGCGCCGCACGTCACCGTCGCGGAACGGGTCGCGGCTGGCGTCGATCGCCACATAGAGCGTGCGCAGCGTCGGGTACTCCGCGTAGCGACCCTCGGTGCCCGAGCGGATGTCGGGCAGCATCCGCAGCGGCGACTCGCCCTCGACCAGGTCGGCACGCCCGTCGAGCACGGCGTCGACGCGCGCCGCGCGGTCGCGGATCGTCCGCGTGACGATCTCGCGCGGCTTGCCTGCGGGAATGCCCGGCAGACGCCAGTTGCGTCGGCGCTCGAGCACGACGTCCCCGCCGCGCCGTACCTGGGCGACGCGGTAGGGACCGATGCCGGGCGGCGGGTCAGCCGACAGGTCGCGCAACGGCGTCCCGCGCGGAACCGGGGCCGCGGCAAGACTCGCTAGCGCGTACGGGAAGAGGCGGTCCGGACGCTCGAGCTCGATCCTGACCCGGCCGCTGCGATCGTCCACGGCGATGCCGCGGACGTCGGTCGACTCCCCGTCACCGCGAGCGTAGGCACGCGCCCCGACGACGTTGCCCCAAAGCGCCCGTCCCCGCGGCGACAGGCGCAGCGAGCGCGCGACGGCGCGCTCGAAGTCGCGGGCGCGCAACACCATCCCGTTCGAGTAGCGCACGCCCCGCCGCAGCCGGAAGCTGTAGCTGCGCCCGTCGTCGGAGGTCTCGGGCAGGTCCTCGCTGAGCGCCGGCACGAGCTCGGTGCCGTCCTCGCCCTCGACGCGGCGGTAGGTCAACGGCGGCGTGTAGGCGAGCCAGGCCGCGCGACGCGCGACCGGGGTCGCGACCAGCGCCGGATCGAGCGATCCCGGAGCCGTCGCCTCGGCGACGACCAGCGAACCTCCCGCACCGGCCTCGTCGCGCGGCTCGGCATCGTCGCTGCAGCCGGTCGCCGCCAGCGCCAGCGCCGCCGCGGCCAGCGCACACCGCGATCGGGCCAAGGTCATTCCAGCTCTTCGCGCATCGTCGCGAGCGAGCGACGAATCAGGCGCGAGACGTGCATCTGCGACAAGCCGACGCGCTCGGCGATCTGCGTCTGCGGCAGGCCCTCCTCGAAGCGCATCCGCAGGATCTCGCGCTCGCGCTCGGGCAGACGATCGAGCACGGGTCCGAGCGTCGCGCGGTCCTCGCTGCGATCGAACTCGGCATCCTCGCCGCCGATCGTCTCCATCGGATCGCTGTCTTCGTCGCTGCCCGCCGGACCGGCGTCGAGCGACAGCGCGGTGTAGGCGGAGCCGACCTCGAGCGCCTCGAGGACCTCCTCCTTGCTCGTCCCGAGCGACTCGGCAATCTCGGCCACGCTCGGCGAGTGGCCGAGCCGCCCGGTCAGGTCGTCGATCGCGCCGGACATCCGCGCGTTGAGCTCCTGGAGCGAGCGCGGCACGCGGATCGCCCAACCCTTGTCGCGGAAGTGGCGCTTGATCTCTCCGACGACGTTCGGGGTCGCGTAGGTCGCGAGCGACACCTCGCGCTCGAGGTCGAAGCGGTCGATCGCCTTGATCAGTCCGATCGCCCCAACCTGTTCGATGTCCTCGAGCGACTCGCCGCGGCCGGCGTAGCGGCGGGCCAGCGAGCGGACGAGCGGCAGATGACGGGCGATCAGCTGCTCGCGCGCCGAACGGTCGCCGTCAACGTGATAGCGGCGCAGCAGCTCGCGGTCCTCGCGCTGGCGCGCGGCTCGCGCGCCGTTCCCGTAGTCGTTCACGGGCGGGGCGTTCCCAGCTTCTCCAACCTCACCACGATCTGGCCGTCGACGGCCGGCTCGACGCCGAACGAGTCGACGACGGCGGAGAGCACGCGCGACAGTGACAGCGTTCCGGCATCGCCGTCGGGCTCCTGCAGCGCGGCTGTGAGCCGGCGCTCGCGCAGCGGGCCGATGCGCGTGCGGATGCTGCCGTCGCCGATGTCGAAGGAGATGCTGACGCGACCTTCACCGGCGGTCTCGGCGAGCAGCCGCTCGATCGCCAGCTGGAGGTCGTCCATCGCCTCGAAGCCGAAGTTCGCCTGCTCGGCAATCCCGCTGACGATCAGCCGCACGACGCCGTGGAAGGGAGCGTCGAGCGGCGCATCGATCTCGACGCGCTCGACCGTCGTGCGCGGATCAATCGCCACGAGCCACCTCCGGCTCCTCGATCAGCGCCCAGCCGACCACGTGCTCACCGCGCATCAGGCACGCGACCTGCCCTGGTGCCGGCATCGCTACCTCGTGCTCGAGCTCGATCGTCAGGCCGTGGTGCTCGCCCGCCGGCAGGTCGCGGTCGACCGAGCAGCCGAGCACGGCGCCCTGGTAGCGCAGACGGACCGCGTCGACCGTGGCCGACGAGCGGTGCAGCCGCCCGGGCCCGAGCCGCACGGTCGTCGTCGCGAGCTGATCGCGCGGCCCAACCACGACGCGGTTGCGACGCGCGTCCTTGGCCAGCACGTACAACGGCTCCTCGGCGGCGACGCGGATTCCGCGCCGCTGGCCGACGGTGAAGCGGTGATGCCCCTCGTGATGGCCCAGCACGCGTCCCTCCCTGTCGACGATGTCGCCCGCGGCGCCGTGCATCGCGGCGGTCCCGTGACGCTCCACGAAGGCCTGCTGGCCCGTTCCGGCGAGGAAGCAGAGATCCTGGCTCTCCGGCTTGTCGGCGACCGGCAGCCCGGCGCGGCGCGCCAGCTCGCGAACGGCCGGCTTCTCGTAGCCGCCGAGCGGGAACTCAACGCGTCGCAGCGTGGCGGTGGTCACGCGTGCCAGCGCGTAGCTCTGGTCCTTGCGCGGGTCGACGGCCGCGCGGACCACGGGCCCCTCGTCGTCGTGCTCGATCCGGGCGTAGTGCCCGGTCGTCAGCCGCGCGGCGCCGAGCCTGTCAGCCAGCTCGACCATCGCGTCGAAGCGGACCAGGCCGTTGCAACGGACGCAGGGGTTCGGCGTCGCGCCACCGGCGTAGCTGGCGAGGAAGTCGTCCACCACGTCGCCGCGGAAGCGGTCGCGCAGGTCGAGCGTGAAGTGCGGGATCCCCATCCGCTGGGCCAGCCCGCGGGCGCCGCGCACGGCCTGCGGCGAGCAGCAGCTCTGCTCGCCGTCGCCGGCCGGGTCAGACCACAGCTCGAGCGTGACCGCGACCACCTCGTCTCCGGCGTCGAGCGCGAGCTGCGCCGCCGCGGCGCTGTCGACGCCGCCGCTCATCGCGACCAGCGTGCGCGTCGCCGACGCGGCGATCCGCACGTCGCCCCCGCGCGCGGCCGATCCGAGCGCCCGGTGCAGGGCGTCGCAGGTCAGCTCCGCGGCATGCATGTGGCTCGGGGCGAGGCCGCCGAGTTCCTCGGCGACGACCGCCGGCGAGACCAGCGCGGCGGCGAGCACCGGCATGCCCTCGACCAGCTCGGCTGCCGCGCTGCCGGCGGCACGCACCGCGGCGCAGCCCGACGCCTCGAAGCCCGTCTCGGCGACGCGGTCGCCGTCGACGCGCACCGAGATCCGCACGAGATCCCCGCAGGCGGCGCCGCCGGCGGCGCCGGTGTGCGGCGCCCCGCCCAGTGCCCCCAAGCCGTGGGGCTGCCTCAGATGCTGCTCGATCAGCTCCGCGCTGCGCATTCGCGTCCACTCTACGGAATACGAGCTGGCGGAAAAGGCATTAACCCCAGCTTGCCGCTGCCGGTGACCGGGTTGGGCCTGATTCTGGCACCGTGGGCGTCCTCCGGACCGTGACTTGCGGCAGAGCGCCTGTCACGCCCCGAGCCGGACACCCATCCCGTTGGTGTTGGCTCAACATGTGGGCCGGCTGGCGCACAAGCTAGGGCTGTGCCCACCGTAGCACCGCCAGAACGCCGAAACCAGGCCTACCGGCCAGGTGCCGCGGGGGGCCCGGGGGGCGCGAGCCCCAACCCCCTACCGGCCAGGTGCCGCGGGGGGCCTGGGGGGCGCGAGCCCCCCGACCAACTTCAGGCCGAGATCCTCGAGCTGGCGGCGATCTACCGGCGCCGGTGCACCAGTCAGGGGGTCGGCGCCGGTGGCGGTCTTCGGGAAGGCGATCACCTCACGAATCGAGTCGCGGCCGGCGAGCAGGGCGACGATGCGGTCGATCCCGAATGCGATCCCGCCGTGCGGCGGGGCGCCGTAGGCGAGCGCGTCGAGGAGGAAGCCGAAGCGCTCGCGCGCCTCGTCGGGGGCGAGGCCGAGCGCGTCGAAGACGCGCTGCTGGACCACCGGCGAGTTGATGCGGATCGAGCCGCCGCCGATCTCGGTCCCGTTCCAGACCAGGTCGTAGGCGCGGCTGCGCCAGCTCCCGGGGTCGTCCTCGAGGTCGCCGCTCGGCGCGGTGAACGGGTGGTGGAGCGCGTCCCAGCGGCGCTCGTCGGCGTTCCAGCCGAACATCGGGAAGTCGACGATCCAGACGAGGTCGTGGCGGTCCTCGGGCACGCCGACGGCGAGCCGCAGCTCGCCGAGCACACGGGCGGCGACCGCCGGATCGTCGGCGACGGCGAGGATTGCATCGCCGGGCTTCGCCCCGGTCGCGGAGATCAGGCCGCCGATCTCGTCTTCGGTGAGGAACTTGGCGACCGGCGAGCGCCAGCTGCCGTCGTCCTCGACGATCCCCCAGACGAGGCCCTTCGCCCCGAGCGCCTGCGCCTGCTCGGTCAGCTCGTCGAAGCGCCGGCGCGGGAAGTCGCCGGAGGCGCTGAAGCCGCGGATCGTCCCGCCGGATGCCAGCGCGCCGCTGAAGACCTTGAACTCCGAGGCTGCGAAGACCTCGCCGAGGTCAGCGATCTCGATCGGGATGCGTCGATCGGGCCGGTCGCTGCCGTAGCGCAGCAGCGCCTCGTCGTATGGCAGCCGCTCGATCGGCGCCGCGACGTCGATCCCGCCGAGCCGCAGCAGCTCGGGGATCAGCCCGTCGACGAGCTGGATCACGTCCTCCTCCTCGACGAACGAGAGCTCGATGTCGAGCTGGGTGAACTCCGGCTGTCGATCGGCGCGCGTGTCCTCGTCGCGGAAGCAGCGGGCGATCTGGTAGTAGCGCTCGAAGCCGGCGACCATCAGCAGCTGCTTGAAGAGCTGCGGCGACTGCGGCAGCGCGAAGAACGAGCCCGGCTGGTTGCGGCTCGGCACGAGGTGGTCGCGTGCGCCCTCGGGCGTCGAACGAGTCAGGATCGGCGTCTCGACGTCCAGGAAGCCGCGGCCGTCGAGGTAGCGGCGGATCGCCGCGGTGAGCTCGTGGCGGAGCCGGATCGCCGTCGCCATCTGCTCGCGGCGCAGGTCGAGATAGCGGTAGCGCAGGCGCAGCTCCTCGCCGACCTTGTCGTCCTCGTCGATCTGGAAGGGCGGCGTCTCGGCGTCGGCGAGCAGCTCGAACGAGCTCACCTCGAGCTCGACCGCTCCGGTCGGAAGCTCCGGGTTGACGGTCTCGGGGCTGCGCTCGACGACCCGGCCCGCTGCCGATATGACGTCCTCGGAGCGCAGGCGGTGCGCCGCGGCGTGCGCATCCGGGGCGCTGTCGGGGTGGAAGACGAGCTGCAGCAGGCCCTCGCGGTCGCGCAGGTCGATGAAGATCAGGCCGCCGTGGTCGCGGCGGCGGTGGACCCAGCCCGCCACCCGCAGCTCGTCGCCGACCCGCGCCTTGCGGACCAGGCCGCACCAGGCGCTGCGGTAGCGGTTGTCGAACGTGTCGGCGCTCACGCGTCGA
>DATABV010000193.1:0-7657 GCA_036259395.1 Thermoleophilaceae bacterium
CCTCGGCGAACGAGTCGACCGAGATCGCCTCGGGGTCGTCGACGAGAGCGCGAGCCAGGTAGGCGAGCAGCTCCTCCACGCGGACGGCTACGGGTTCTCGTCGGCGTCCGCGGGCGCCTCGGCCTCGTCGGCCGCGACGTCACCCTCGGGCACGTCGCTCGAGGGCTCCTCGCCGGGGCCGCCGTCGCCCGCCTCGTTCTCGGCAGGCGGCTGCTCCGCTGCTGCGTCGTCGTCGGCGGCATCGGGCACAGCGGCCTCCGCATTGCCCTGCGACTGCTCGGCCGCGGGCGCCTCGCGCTTGGCGGCCGGCACCGGCGCCGGTGCGACCGCCGCCGGCACCTCGTGGCCGGTGTTCTCGGCGCGCATCAGCTTCTTGACCGTGTTGCTCGGCTGGGCGCCGCGATCGATCCAGTGCTGGAGACGCTCGCGGTCGATCTCGATCCGCGACGGCTGCGTCTGCGGGTTGTAGTGCCCGATCGTCTCGATCGTGCGACCGTCGCGCGGCGAGCGGCCGTCAGCGACCACTACTCGCCAGATCGGGTTCTTCTTTGAGCCGACACGGGTCAGCCTGACTTTTACGGCCAAGGTCTCTTCTCTGATCGGGTTGTAAGAGCGCTTTGCCCGTAGAGCGGTCTACAGGCGGCTCGGGAACGTTAGCGGCCCGAGGCGATCTGCGCCAGCGAGGGCATCTTCCCGCGCGCCATCTGACGCATCAGCTTCTGCATCTGTCCGAACTGCTTGACCAGGTTTGAGACCGCCTGGACGTTGGTTCCCGAGCCCGCCGCGATCCTGCGCCGGCGCGAGCCGTCGATGATCTTCGGGTTGGCGCGCTCGGCCGGCGTCATCGAGGTGATGATCGCCTGGAGGCGATCGAGCTCCTTGTCGTCGACGGTCAGGCCGTTGAGCTGCGCCCCGACGCCCGGCAGCATCTTGAGGATGTTCTGCAGTGGCCCCATGCTGCGCACCTGCTGCATCTGCTCGAGGAAGTCATCGAGCGTGAACTGGTTCTTGCGGATCTTGCGCTCGAGCTCCTGGGCCTGGCGCTCGTCGATGCGCGCCTCGGCCTTCTCGATCAGCGTCATCACGTCGCCCATGCCGAGGATCCGCTGGGCCATCCGATCGGGGTGGAAGCGCTCGAAGGCGTCGAGCTTCTCGCCGGTCGAGGCGTAGAGGATCGGCTTGTCGGTGATCGCCTTGACCGACAGCGCCGCGCCACCGCGGGCGTCGCCGTCGAGCTTGCTCAGCACGACGCCGTCGAACGCGGTCGCCTCGGCGAATGCCTCGGCGACGTTGACGGCGTCCTGGCCGGTCATCGCATCGACGACCAGCAGCACGTCGTGCGGCTTGGTCCGCTGCTTGACCTGGCTGAGCTGGTCCATCAGCTCGCTGTCGACGTGCAGCCGGCCGGCGGTGTCGACGATCAGCACGTCGCGCTTGTCGGCACGCGCCTGGCCGAGCGCCCACTCCGCGACGTCGACGGGGTCGCGCCCGGTGCCCTGCTCGTAGACGGTCGCGCCAACCTGCGAGCCGACCTTGACGAGCTGGTCGACCGCCGCGGGGCGCTGCAGGTCGCAGGCCGCGAGCGCGACGTCGAGGCCCTTCTCCTCCTTCAGGTGCCGGGCGAGCTTTCCGCAGGCGGTCGTCTTGCCCGAACCCTGCAGACCAGCCATCAGGATCACCGTCGGGCCGCTCTTGGAGAAGACCAGGTCGCGGCCGGAGCCGCCCATCAGCTCGGTCAGCTCGTCGGCCACGACCTTGACGACCTGCTGACCCGGGTTGAGCGAGTCGAGCACGTCGGAGCCGGTCGCCCGCTCCTTGACGGCGCTCGTGAACTGCTTGACGACCTTGAAGTTGACGTCGGCCTCGAGCAGCGCGAGCCGCACCTGGCGCATCGCCTTGGCGACGTCGTCCTCGGTCAGCGCGCCGCGCGAGCGGACGTCGCCGAGGGCGCCCTGCAGCCGCTCACCGAGAGTCTCGAACACGCTCTCAGGCTAGCCGGGCGGCGAGCGCGGAGGCGTTCATATGGGCGATCGCCTCGATCGAGACCATCGGGTTGACGCCGGAGGCACTCGGGAACGTCGACGCGTCGCAGACGACCATGTCGCGGACGTCCCAGGTCTCAGCGGCCGGCGTGCAGGCCGAGGTCGACGGCGTGCCGCCCATCCGGGCGCTGCCCATGATGTGGAAGGACGCCAGCGAGATCTGTCCCGGCCCCCAGCCGCAGCGGTCGGCGTCGCGCATGAAGCGCCTGCGGTCGCCGTGGCCGCCGGGGTCGTAGGAGACCCAGTCGGAGTGCGAGCTGAAGATGCGCCGCGCGCCGGCGGCCTCGAGGATCGCGGCCGCCCCGTCGAGGCCGCTGCGCAGGTTGTCCCGGTCGAAGCTCGACAGCCGGTAGCGAACGACGGGCTCGCCGTCGCGGCCGACGCGCACCTCGCCGGCGTCGCGGTCGCGCAGCAGCGCGCCGACCCCGGTCGCGTGGGGCAGCCCGCGCATCAGCTCGTGGTGGGCGCGTCCGCCACGCCAGGGCCAGAAGCCGTTGACGACGTGCGGGTGCATCGCCGCCGTCTCGTACTTGACGCCGTAGCCGTCGTCGAGCTCGGCGTGCTCGTCGGAGTAGAGCGCCTGCATCGCACCCTCCCAGGGCCGCAGCTCGTCGTCGAACAGGCCCCATGCGACGGTCACCGGATGGAGATGCAGGTGCTGGCCGATGTTGCGGTTGCGCAGGCCCGAGCGCCGAAGCAGCGCGGGGGTCTGCACGGCCCCACAGGCGACCACGACGGCACGCGAGCGGACCGTCACGCGGTGGCCGGCGTCGCTGATCGCCTCGACGCCGCGCGCCGCCCCGCTCTCGACGATCGCCTCGCGCGCCTTGGCACCGACGAGGATTCGCGTCCCGGCCGCGTGCGCATCGGCGAGCCAGGCTTGAGCGTCGACTGCTTCGCCCCGAGCCGGCAGCCGAACGGGCAGTAGCCGCAGACCTCGCCCTGGTCGCAGCCGCGGACGTTGCGCGGCATCGCGTCGACATGCCAGCCGAGCGCCATGCAGCCGTCGCGCAGCGCTCGGTCGCGCGACGAGGGCGCCGCGTGCTCGTGATTGACGCCGAGCCGCTCGCAGACCGCGTCGAGGCTCGCGTCGAAATCGCGCTCGGCGAAGGCGTGGACGCCGTGGCCGGCCCAGTCGGCACGAATCGCGTCGGGCGTCCTGAACGACGTCGAGTAGTTGATCACCGTGCCGCCGCCGAGGCATGCGCCGGCAAGCAGCGACAGGCTCTGGTCGACGGTCGCCGTCGGCGCACCGGCGTACAACGTCCGGATCGCGGTGCGCTCGGAGCCGTCGAAGTCGGCGTCGTCGCTATAAGGGCCCGCCTCGAGCACGACGACGTCGAGACCGGCGCCCGCCAGCACCGCCGCAGCGGTCCCACCGCCCGCGCCCGAGCCGACCACCACGACGTCGCACTCGAGCTCTGTGTCGCGGTCGATCTCCAGCGGCGCGATCGCCTTCGGGGGCGCCTCTGGGTTCGGGCCGAGCGGGCCGGGGTAGCCGATGTCGTCCCAGGCCGGGCTGCGACCGCCGTCCGGCGCCGGCAGCATCCAGTAGAAGAGGCGCGTGCCGCGACAGAGCGCGTGGAAGGCGGCGCGCCGCTGGGGCAGCCGCGAGTCGCACCAGGACAGCAGCACGCGCTCGCGACCCTCCTGCGACAGCTCGGAGAACCGCCTCCAGCCACCGCCGCCCAGTGCGGTCAGCGGCTGGCTGTCCCAGGCCGAGAGCAGCTGGGCGAGCTGGCGCCGCTCCGCTGCACGCGGGTTGCGGCCGACCGCCTCGCGCAGCGCCTCCGGCACACCGAGCTCGCTGGCCGACGGCAGTCCGTCGCCGCCTGGGCAGACCGTGTCGCAGATCGCCGCGAGAGCGCCGCGCTGACCGTCGCTGAGCTCCATCCCCCTACACGGGTCGCGGCGGCTCCGGCGGGGCCGGCGGCTTCTGAGCGGCCGCCGGCGTCGCGCCGTCACCCGGTCCGATCCCGGCCTCGGAACCCAGCATCGACCCGAGCCTCCCGAGCGCGTTGGTCAGCTCGCTCGGGATGATCCACAGCTTGCTCGCCTCGCCGTCGGCGATGTCGGGCAGCTTCTGCAGGTACTGGTAGGCGAGGACCTTCTCGTCCGCGTCGCCGCGGTGGACCGCCTCGAAGATGGTGGCGATCGCCTGCGCCTCGCCCTCGGCCTCGAGGATCTGCGCCTGGCGGTCGCCCTCCGCACGCAGGATCGCGCTCTGCTTCTCGCCCTCCGCCGTCAGGATCTGCGACTGCTTGACACCCTCGGCGGTCAGGATCGCGGCACGGCGGTCGCGCTCGGCGCGCATTTGCTTCTCCATCGCCTGCTGGATCGACGCGGGCGGGTCGACGGCCTTGAGCTCGACCCGGTTCACGCGAATGCCCCAGCGGCCGGTCGCCTCGTCGAGCACCACCCGCAGCGCGCCCGACACCTTGTCGCGCGACGTCAGCGTGTCCTCGAGCGTCATCCCGCCGATCACGTTGCGCAAAGTCGTCACCGTCAGCTGCTCGATCGCGCCGATGTAGTCGGCGATCTCATAGGTCGCCGACTTCGGGTCGGTCACCTGGAAGTAGATGACCGTGTCGATGCTGATCACCAGGTTGTCCTCGGTGATCACCGGCTGGGGCGGGAACGACACGACCTGCTCGCGCAGGTCGATCAGCGGCTTGACCCGGTCGACGTAAGGGACGATCAGCGCCAGCCCGGCATCGAGCGTACGGCTGTAGCGACCGAGCCGCTCGACCACCCCGGCCCGGGCCTGCGGCACGATCCGAACACCCTGCGCGATGGTGAACAGCACCACCAGCGCCACCACTCCAAGAACGATCAAAGTCGCCACAACAGCCTCCTAGCCGATCCCGTCGGACACGAGCGCCGTGGCGCCCTCGATCTGCATCACCTCGACCCGAGCCCCCGGCTCGAGCACCTCGTCCTCGTCATACGGTCGCGCCGACCACACCTCGCCCGACAGCTTCACCGTCCCGCCGTTGCGGTCGACGCGCTCCAAGACGATCGCGCGCGCTCCGATCAGCGCCGCCGTGCCGGTGCGAATCTTGGCCGGCGTGTGCAGGTGGCGCCGCGCGATCGGTCGCAGGACGATCAGCGACGCGATCGAGGCGAGGATGAAGACGACGAGCTGGAGCGCGGTGCCGGCGCCGACGAGCGCGGCGACGGCGGCCGCCACGGCGGCGACGGCGATCGGGCCGAGGAAGAACGACAACGAGACGATCTCGCCGATGGCGAGCAGTCCGGCTGCGACGATCCAGATGACCCAGGCGGACATGGGGTTGATCCTATCTGGGCGGCTGGTGGGCTCTGGCTAGGGATCGGCGGGGGTGGCCGCGGGTCCTGTCTCCGATTTTGGTTTACGTGCTCGTTCCTGCGCGCGCAAACGCAAAATCGTCGCCACCCGCGGAAGCGGCGCTGGTCTTGCGGCCTATGCTCTCGGCGCTGATGGCGCGAGAGTGGAATGAGCTGTTCGTCGTGGACGGGGTGCCGATTGAGGGGTCCCGGGCTGACGCTGCGATAGAGGCGCAAGACGAGGAGCAGAGGCCGAAGCGGCGGTTCTTCAAGCGGTTGCGGGAGAACATGTCGAAGACGCGGCAGGCGTTGGGCGCGGAGATTCAGGCGACGATGTTCGAGCGGCTGGACGACGAGACGTTCGAGCGGCTGGAGGAGGCGCTGATCTACGCAGACGTGGGAGCGCCGACGACGGCGTCGATCGTGGAGCGGCTCGAGGGCGAGGCGGCGTCGGGCGATCTGGAGAGCGGCGAGGATCTGACGCGGCGGCTGAAGGAGCTGCTCGCGGAGACGGCGCGCGTCGAGGGCGACACGATCGATCTGTCGGCGCACCCGACGGTGATCCTGATGGTCGGCGTCAACGGAACTGGCAAGACCACGACGATCGGCAAGATCGCCTGGCATCTGCAGAAGGAGCTCGGCCGCTCGGTCCTGCTCGCGGCCGGCGACACCTTCCGCGCGGCCGCCGCGGAGCAGCTCGAGGTCTGGGCCGAGCGAGCCGGCTGCGACATCGTGCGCGGCGAGGAGGGGTCGGACCCCGGCTCGGTGATGTTCGACGCGATCGAGGCCGCGGCCGCGCGCGGGCACGACGTCGTCCTCTGCGACACCGCCGGCCGCCTCCACACCCAGCAGCACCTGATGGACGAGCTGGCCAAGGTCCGCAAGGTGATCGCGTCGAAGATCCCAGACGCACCGCACCACACGCTGCTGACCATCGACGCCACCACCGGTCAGAACGGCCTACGCCAAGCCCTCCTCTTCCGCGAGACCGTCGACCTCGACGGCATCGTCCTGACCAAGCTCGACGGCACAGCCAAAGGCGGCATCGCCCTAGCCATCGCCCAAGAGCTCAACGTACCCGTGAAGATGATCGGCATCGGGGAGGGCATCGAGGACCTCCGCCCCTTCGATCCCGACGACTTCGCCGCCGCAATCCTCGACTAGCTAGGCAGCGCCGGCGGAAGACTCGACCGGCTTCGCCTGATCGAACAGGTTCTCGCCAGCGGTCCCGCTGAGCTGCCGCGACACCACCCGCGACACGCCATCCCCGCCCATGCTGACCCCGTAGATCCGGTCGGCCGCGTCCATCGTTCGCTTCTGGTGCGTCACCACGATGAACTGCGCCCGCTCCGAGTACCGCCGGACGAGCTGCAGGAAGCGGTCGACGTTGAGGTCGTCGAGGGCGGCCTCGACCTCGTCGAGGACGTAGAAGGGGCACGGGCGGGCGAGGAAGACGGCGAACATGAAGGCGAGCGCGACGAGCGACTTCTCGCCGCCAGACATCAGCGAGAGGCGCTTGGTCGACTTGCCGGCTGGGGTCACCTCGATCTCGACGCCGGGCTCTGAGGCGGCCGGCTTGGCGGCGGACTCCTCTGGACCCGCCTCGGCCTCGGCATCCTCGGTCGCGGCGTCCTCGCCCGCCCCGTCGGCCTCCTGGCCGCCGAGTACCGGGCGCGGGCCCTGGTCGGGCTGGACGAGACGCAGGCGTCCGCGGCCGCCGGGGAAGAGGTGGGCCACGACCTCCTCGAAGTTCTTGGCGGCGGCCTCGTAGGTCTCCTCGAAGCTCTCGCGGATGCGTCGGTCGGTGTCGCGGATCAGGCCCTGGAGCTCGGAGAGGGCGTTCTCGAGGTCCTTGCGCTGGCCCTCGAGCTCCTCGACGTGGGCGATCGCCTCCTCGTACTCCTGGGCGGCGAGCGGGTTGACGGGGCCGAGCTGCTCGCGGCGGCGGGTGAGGCGGTCGATGCGGGTGGCGAGCTCGGCGCGGCGCTCCTCGTCGAGCGGCTCGTCGGCGGGCTCGGCGGGTAGGCCGAGGCGCTCGGCGACCTGGTCGAGCTCGCCGGTGGCGTCGGCGGCCTGGTCGCGGATCTGCTGGGCGGTGACCTCGGCGACGGTGACGCGCTCGCTGGCGTCGCGCAGCTCGCGCTGCAGCTCGGACTCCTGGTGGGCGCAGGAGCGCAGCTCGGCGGCGGTGCGCTCGCCGGCCGCGGCGCCTGCCGCGTGCTCGGCCTCGATCAGAGCGACGCGCGCGGCGACCGCCTCGCGTGCTTCGTCGAGCGCCGCGGCGGCCTTGTCGGCCGCTGTGGCGAGGT
>DATABV010000194.1:0-7397 GCA_036259395.1 Thermoleophilaceae bacterium
TCGCGCCAGATCTCCTCGGCGGTCGTGCGGCGGTGGATCTCCGGGTTGGCGGGATTCGAGAACTGGTCGGGGATGAACGCCGGTGCGCGCGCGGCGGCGATCTCGCGCGCGGCGGCGACCGCCTCGTCCATCCCGCCCATCGACTCGGTGATCTGGACCTCGGCGCCGTAGAGCCGCAGCAGGCTCTGGCGCTCGCGGCTCATCCCCTCGGGCATTGCCAGCACGAGGTCGTATCCGCGCGCCGCGCAGACGAAGGCCAGCGCGATCCCGGTGTTGCCCGACGTCGCCTCGACGATCGTCGTCTCCCCCGGCTCGATCTCGCCCGCCGCCTCGGCCGCGTCGATCATCGCCACGCCGATCCGGTCCTTGACGCTGCCGGCCGGATTGCCGACCTCGAGCTTCGCGATCAGCTCCGCGCCGCACTCCGGGGCGATCCGCAGCATGCGCACCATTGGCGTGTCGCCGATCAGGTCGGCGGGGTTGGAGGGGAGCTCGCCCGCTGGGGCCATCAGGCGAGCCTACCGGGCGCCGCAGCGCCCACAGCGGATCGCGCTAGATGTAGTACATCGGCGCGTTCGTCTCGGCCTCGCGCTCGGCGAGGTCGGCGATCGACGTCGCGGCGAGGGCGGACTTCAGCGCACCGGTGGCCTCGGCCCAGACCTGGTCGGTCGCACCGGGGCCGGAGCCGAGCTCGCCGTCGAGCAGCTCCGTGACCTCGAGCACCGTCACGTCGGCCGGCGGACGGGCGAACAGGTAGCCGCCCTTGACCCCGCGCTGGCTCTGCAGGACCCCCGCGCGGCGGAGCGTCGCGAACAGACCCTCGAGGAACTGGACTGGGATCTCGCGCGCCTTGGCGATCTCGCCGATCGGGACCGGCTCGCCCTCGCCGCGGCGCGCCAGCTCGGTCAGCGCACGGACCGCGTAGGGCGACTTGGTCGTGATCGTCAGCACCGGGCCGAGTCTAGGTTATGGCCATGCGGACCCAACTCCGTGCCGGCGCCCGTTTCCTCGTCCCGCTGGCGCTGATGGCGCTGATCTTCGCCTTCTCGGCGATGCCGAGTGACGGCGAGGATCACGGCCTGGCGATGCTGATCCTGCGCAAGCTGACCCATTTCGGCGAGTACTTCGCGCTGACCGGGCTCTGGTGGTGGGCGCTGCGCGAGCCGGTCGGCGGTAGGCGCGCGCTGCTTCCCGCGCTTCTGATTGCGATCGGCTACGCGATCACCGACGAGATCCACCAGACCTTCGTCGACGGTCGTGTCGGCACCTGGCGTGACGTCCTGATCGACTCCGCCGGCGCGCTGACGGCGGCCTGGCTGATCCGCCGTTCCCTATATCCAGCCGCGACTCGTAGCGGTTAGGACCGCCTGAGCGCGGTCGGCCGCGCCGAGCTTGGCGTAGGTGTTGTGCAGGTGGGTGCGGACGGTGCTCGTCGACAGCTCGAGCTCGCCGGCGATCTGCTTGTAGACCTTGCCCTCGGCGAGCTTGCGCAGCACGTCGAGCTCCCGCTTGCTGAGCGGGCAGGGATCGACGTGGCGGCGCTGCCCGGCGTTGGAGTCGGGGCAGTAGGGAAACTCGTACATCAGACGACGGAGGGCGTCGGGCTCGAGGTCGAGCGCCGTGCCGGCGGCGATCAGCTCGTTGCGGTCGATCGGCTCGCCCTGCCCGTAGTGGGCGAGCATGTCGGCGAGGCGGATCATCGCCGCCTGGCCGTCGGCGTCCTCGGAGTGGTGGCGCTCGATCGACGACGCGAGGCTGTCCGGCAGCCCCCAGCGCCGGGCGAGCACGCCGCCGACGACGGCGTGGTCGACGCCGAGCTCGAGCCGCTCGCGGTGCACGCGCTCACCCGGCGTGCGCGCGTCGCCGTGGATCTGCTCCGGATAGGCGGGATAGGACTGGACGAGCACGAGCTTGCCGATGTCGTGGACGAGCGCGGCGGTCAGCAGCGCGTCGCGCCGGTCGAAGCCGATCTCGCGGGCGATCTTGTCGGCCGCCGCCTGCGTCGCGACGGCGTGCAGGCGGAAGCGCTCGGGCATCACGTCCCAGCCCGGGCTGCGCTCGAAGAAGTCGAAGGTCTGCGCGCGCAGGGCGAGCTGCTCCACCCGCTCCCAGCCGAGCAGCTCGATCGCCTCGCGGATGTCGGCGATCTTGCCGCGCCGCGGCGTCTCCATGCCGTTGGCGAGTCGCAGGACGGTCGACACGAGCGCGACGTCGGACTCGATCGCCTCGACGATCTTGCCGGTCTCGGCCGGGACCTCCTCGACGACGCGCAGGACGCGGGTGCGCGACTCCTCGAGCGCCGGGAAGGCCTCGAGCGCCTCGAACGCCGCCGTCAGGCGGCGGCCGTGGCCCTCGCTCGACCGGCCGAGGCCGCTGGCCGCCGAGGCGGGGGTTTTGGAGATGAGCGTCTGCACGCGATCCTTGCCGACCCCAGCTGAGTCACCGGTGGCCATTCACGGCACCTATCGGCACCCTGCGAGAAGGCTTGAGCCGTGCCACGGGCGAAGCGCCCGGCTCTGCCGGGCGCGCACGCGGATCTCCTCAGGCGCGGGCGAGCGCGTCGTCGACGCGGGCGAGCGTCTCGTCGCGTCCGAGCGCGGCGACCGACTCGAAGATCCCCGGTGAGATCGTGCTGCCGGCGATCGCCAGCCGCACCGGCTGGAAGACCTCGCGCGGCTTGACGTCGAGACGCTCGACGACGCCGCGCAGCGCAGTCTCGACGCCCTCGACGTCGAAAGGCTCGGCCGTCGCGAGCGCGGCGCGCGCCGCGGCGAGGCGCTCGGCGGCGCCGTCGCGCATCACCTTCGCCCACGCCTTCTCGTCGTAGGGCTGGCGCTCGACGAGGAAGCCCGCGAGCGGCCAGAACTCCTCGAGCGTCTGGATCTTGTCCTGGGCCAGCGCGGCGGCCTCCTCCAACCCGCCGCGACCGAGCCGCTGCTCGAGCCGTCGCGCCAGCTCGGCAGGCTCGAGATCGCGCAGGTAGCGGCCGTTCATCCAGCGCAGCTTCTGCTCGTCGAACACCGCCGGCGACTTGGAGACGCGCGCGAGGTCGAAGCTCTCGACCATCTGCTCGGTCGGCATCAGCGTCGTGGAGTCGTCGAGCGACCAGCCGAGCAGCGCGATGTAGTTGCGCACCGCCTCCGGCAGGTAGCCGGCGTCGCGCAGCTCCTGGACCGAGGCCGCCCCGTGGCGCTTGGAGAGCTTCTTGCCGTCGGGGCCGTGCAGCAGCGGCAGGTGGGCGTAGGTCGGCGACTCGGCGCCGAGCGCCTCCAGCACGAGCAGCTGCTTAGGGGTGTTGGAGAGATGGTCCTCGCCGCGCACGACGTGGGTGATCCCCGCGTCGAGGTCGTCGATCGCGACGGCGAAGTTGTAGAGCACCGACCCGTCGGCGCGGGCGATCACCGGGTCGTCGATGTGGACGTGGTCGAAGCTGGTGTCGCCGCGGATGACGTCGTGGACCACGGTCGCGCCCTCGTCGGGCACGCGCAGGCGGATCGCGCCGTCGCTCTCCGGGCTGCCGCGGTACCCGCGCCCCGGATGCTCCGCCTTCCAGGCCTTTACCTCGTCGGAGGCGGCGTTGGAGCGGTATGCGTGCCCGCTGTCGAGCAACTGCGCCAGGACGTCGCGGTGTCGGTCGGAGCGCTCGCTCTGGAAGACCGGGCCCTCGTCGAAGTCAAGCTCGAGCCAGCTGAGCGCGTCGAGGATCTGCGCCACGTTCTCCTCGGTGGAGCGCTCCCTGTCGGTATCCTCGATCCGCAGCACGAGGTCGCCCCCGGACCCGCGGGCGAGAAGCCAGTTGTAGAGCGCCGTGCGCGCGCCTCCAATGTGGAGGGCCCCGGTGGGCGAAGGAGCGAATCTGACTCGGATGGACACGGGGGCGGCATGCTAATCGGCGCGCACGTATCCACCGCCGGCGGCCTCGTCAAGGCGCATGGCCGCGGCGTCGAGATCGGCGCCGAGGCGATCCAGGTCTTCAACCAGTCGCCGCGGATGTGGCGCCCGACGCGCTGGAAGGACGACGACGTCGCCGCCTTCAGGGAGCTGATGGCCGACGGGCCGATCGGCTCGGTCGTGATCCACGCCGTCTACCTGATCAACTGCGCGTCCAAGGACCCGGAGATCCGCGCGAAGTCGCGCACCTCGCTGATCCACTCGCTGCGGATGGGCGCGGCGATCGGCGCCGACGGGGTCGTGCTCCACCCCGGCTCGACCGTCGGCGAGCCGCACGGGGAAGCGATCGAGCGCGTCGGCGAGCTGCTGCGCGAGGCGCTCGCGGAGTCGGAGTCGTGCCCGCTGCTGCTCGAGGACACGGCGGGAGCCGGCAACACGCTCGGCCGCTCGTTCGAAGAACTGGCGCAGCTGATCGAGCTCGCCGGCGGCGACGACCGCCTCGGGCTGTGCCTCGACTCCTGCCACCTGCTCGCGAGCGGCTTCGACGTCAGGACGCCCGCGGGCATCGAGAAGGTGATGGACGACTGCGTGGCGATTGTCGGCGAGCAGCGGCTGCGCTGCGTACACGTCAACGACTCACAGACGCCGCTCGGCTCGAACCGCGACCGCCACGCCCCGCTCGGCGACGGCGAGCTCGGCGCCGAGGGGTGCGGCGCGTTCCTGTCGGAGCCGCGCTTCGAGGGACTGCCGGCGATCTTCGAGGGGCCCGGCGTCGAGGGCAAGGCGCCGAGCGCGGTCGACATCGAGCGTGCCCATGAGCTGCGCAGCGCCGGCCTGGCCGCTCGCGGCCTCTGAGTGTTCGACCCGAACACTGTGTAACAACCGGCGTCGCGGGGTTGCCCTGCGCATCTGCAGGGTCTAGCCTGCATATCTGCATGGGACTCGCGGCGAACCCTGACTTCCAGAAGTGGCTCGACGGCTACGCGGCGCGCCACGAACAGTTGCACGGGGACGGTCCGACGTCACCGCCCGGCGTCTGCGACGGCTGCGGCGATCCGCTCGCCGATCCGCCGTCGAGCGCTCCCTTCTGCCTCGTCTGCCTCGCCGAGCAGTACGGCCGCGACCGCGCCCAGGCCGCCGCACGGATCGCAACCGCGCTGCGGATGGCGCTCGCCGCCGACGACGGCACGCCGGAGGGCGACATCCGTGAGGCCGTCGAGGACGTCTTGCAAGACCTAGCGAGCTAGAGGCGGTCGCGCAGGTCGAAGTCGGCAGCCGGCTTCTCGAGGAAGCCGCGGTTCACGCACTCGAAGGCGTCGCCGTGGCCGTCGTAGGCACGCTCGACGGAGGAGCGACAGCGTTCGAGCGGGGCGCCGGTCATCTTCACTCCGCCGTAGCCGTGCCGGGTGCGCTGCGCGGCGTCGTAGGCGGCGACGTCGATCTCGGCGCGGAAGACCTTGTTCAGGCAGCCCATGTAGCGGGCGCCGGTCTCCTCGTCGTCGTAGAGGTAGAGCAGCTCGCAGCCGCTTTCGATGCAGCCGGCCGGGTGGACGACGCGGTCGCAGAACGCGCAGCACTCACGGCACTCATGCCGATCCCCGAGGTTTGGCAGTGCCGTCGGCTCCACGCCGCTGAGGGTAGCGCTGGGCCGGCTACGCGGCCATGGAGACGCCCGGCAGAGCGCCCAGCTCGGCGAGGCAGGCGCTGTCCTCAGCCTTGATGCGGAAGTCGTCGCCGAGCTTGAGGCTGCGCTGGCCGACGCGCAGCAGCACCTGGTGATCGCCGGGGAAGATTTCCACGACCTGCTTGAGCTCGTCGAGCAGGCTCTCCGGGACGTCGCCGGGGACGTTGAGCGTGACGAGCTTCGCAAGCCGCGTGACCTGCGGCTCGGCCGCGGCCTCGGCGGCGGCGAGCTCCACCTCCTCGGGCGACGGGTCGAAGGCGGCGACCTCCTGCGCGACGAGCTTGACCTCGCCCGCCTCCTTCTTGTCGACGCGGCCGCGGACGGTGATCACCGAGTCGACCTCGACCTTGTCGGCGTTGTCGGCGTAGACCTTGGCGAAGACGAGCATCTCGACTTGTCCCTCGAGGTCGTCGAGCGTCGCGAACAGCATCGGATCGCCCTTGCGAGTGCGGATCTTCTTGCACTCGGTCACGATCCCACCGACGGTCACCCACTCCTGGTCCTTGCGCTCGGGCAGGTCGGCGATCGAGCAGTCGACCTTGCGCCGCAGCGCGGCGCGGACCTCCTTGAGCGGATGGCTCGACAGGAACAGGCCGAGCGTCTCCTTCTCCCAGGCGTTGAGCTCGGGCCGCTCGTCGGGCAGCGCCGGCACCGGCAGGTCCGGTTGGCCGGCGGCGCCACCGCCGGGCGCGGGCTCCTCGAGCTCGAAGATCGACCCCTGGCCGAGCGCGGCGTCCTGCTGCTGCTTCTGGCCGGCGCCCTGGGCCTGCTCGAGGACGGCGAGCATCCCCGAGCGGGTCGCGCCGGTCGAGTCGAAGGCGCCGCACTTGATCAGCGCCTCGGTCGCCTTCCTGTTGACCGAGCGGCAGTCGACGCGTCGGCAGAAGTCCCACAGCGAAGCGAACGGTCCACCGTCCTCGCGCGCCGCGACGATCGCGTCGACGGCAGCCGAGCCGACGTTCTTGACGGCGTCGAGGCCAAAGCGGATGTTGCCCTCGCGGACCTCGAAGTTGTGGCCCGACTCGTTGACGTCGGGTGGCAGCACCTCGATGCCCATCTCCTCGCAGCAGGAGACGAAGAACGGCACCTTGTCCTTGGTGGACATCACCGACGAGATCAGCGCCGCCATGTACTCGGCCGGGTAGTTGGCGCGCAGCCAGGCGGTGCGGTAGGAGATCAGGCCGTAGCAGGCGGCGTGACTGCGGTTGAACGAGTAGTCGGCGGCCGCCTCGTTGACGGCCCAGAGCTCCTCGATCACACGCTCCTGGGTCCCGCTGGCGCGGGCGCCCTCGAAGAAGCGCGCCTTGAGCGCCGCCATCGCCTCGCGGTTCTTCTTGCCGATCGCCTTGCGCAGGTCGTCCGCCTCGGCGCCGGAGAAGCCGGCGACCGCCTTGGCGATCTGCATCGACTGCTCCTGGTAGAGGATCACCGAGTACGTCGCCTCGGTGATCGGGCGCAGGCGCTCGTCGATGTAGTGGACCGCCTCGGGATTGCGCTTGTTGCGCGCGTAGGTGTCGATGTGGCGCATCGCACCAGGGCGGTAGAGCGCGTTGAGCGCGACGAGGTCCTCGAACTCGGTCGGACGCACCTTGCGCAGCGCGTCGCGCATCCCCTCGGACTCGAACTGGAAGACGCCGACCGAGTCGCCGCGGGCCATCATCTCGTAGGTCTTGGGGTCGTCGAGCGGCAGCGACGCCATGTCGGGCTTCTCGCGGCCGGACTCCTCGATGATCCGCAGGCAGTCCTCGATCACGTCGAGGTTGCGCAGGCCGAGGAAGTCCATCTTCAGCAGGCCGATCTCCTCGATCGGCTTCATCGAGTA
>DATABV010000195.1:0-24035 GCA_036259395.1 Thermoleophilaceae bacterium
TGGCGGCGTCCCCCCGGGCACCGGGCGCGTCGGCGGACGGGCGATCGGCTGTGCCACCACCCCGCGCGGCTCGGCCGGGACCGCTGGCGTCGGCGCACGGTCAGGTGCCCGCCCCGCCCACTCGCGCAGACGCTTGACGTCGCGCGCCTGCGAGAAGTAGAGGGCGGAGAGGACGGCGAGGCCGACGATGGCCGCGAGGCCCGCGTACGAGCCGATTTCCTGGAGGATCTCCATCGAAGTTCGTGAACTCTAGTCCGCGTCGACGGCGGTGAGGGCGCGCTCGGCCGACAGCTCGGCCACGGCGCTGGCAAGGGCCGCTGCGTCGCCGTTGTAGACGAGCTCCTCGATCCGCGCGAAGGCACCCTCGACCCAGTCGGGGTCGAGGCGGGGCCGCACGGCGGCGACGATCTTCTCGGCGGGGGTTGGCTGCGGCCGCTCGCCGGGGTCGAAGAGCTCCTCGTGAATCTTCTCGCCCGGGCGCCGCCCGACGATCTCGATCGCGATGTCGACGTCGGGCTCCTTGCCCGACAGCCGGATCATGTTGCGCGCCAGGTCGACGATCTTTACCGGGTCGCCCATCTCGAGCACGAAGACCTGCGAGCCGGTCGTCAGGTCGCCGGAGCGGATGATCAGCTGGACCGCCTCGGGAATCGTCATGAAGTAGCGCGTCATGTTCGGGTCGGTGACCGTCACCGGCCCGCCGGCGGCGATCTGGCGACGGAAGATCGGGACGACCGAGCCCGACGAGCCGAGCACGTTGCCGAAGCGCACGGCCGCGTAACGGGTGCCGTGGTAGCGGTTCTGCGCCGCCTCGATCGCCCACTCGGCAAGTGCCTTGGAAGCACCCATCACGGTCGCCGGCGCGACCGCCTTGTCGGTCGAGACGAGGATGAAGCGCTCGCTGCCGCACTCGCCGGCGGCCGCGGCGACGATCCGCGTCGCGACGGCGTTGTTGCGCACCGCCTCGACCGGGTTCTCCTCCATCAGCGGGACGTGCTTGTAGGCGGCAGCGTGGAAGACGACCGACGGGCACTCGGCGGCGAACAGCTCGCCCATCCGCGTCGCGTCCTTGCAGTCGGCGAGCACCGCAACCAGGTTGCCGAAGTGGCGGTCGTCCTCGAGCTCGCGGCGGATCTCGAAGAGGTTGTTCTCGCCGTGGTCGACGAGCACCAGCCGCTTCGGCTTGACGTGCGCGATCTGGCGGCAGAGCTCCGAACCGATCGATCCGCCGGCGCCGGTCACGAGCACGACCTGGCCGGTGAGGTAGGCGCCGACACGGTCGACCTCGACGCGCACCGGCTCGCGGCCGAGCACGTCCTCGACCCGGACGTCGCGGACCTGGCGCAGCAGGTTCGGGCCGCGCGAGAGCAGCTCGAAGGTCGTCGGCAGCGTTCGCACCGGGATGTTGCGCTCGCGGCAGGCGGTGACGACCTTCTGGCGCAGCATGCCGGGCGCGGAGGGGATCGCGATGATCACCTCGTCGGGCTTGGTGTCGTCGAGCACGCGCGGCAGGTCGTCGGTGCTGCCGTGGACGCGGTGCCCGCCGACGACCATCCCCTGCTTGCGCGGGTCGTCGTCGACGAAGCCGATCACCGCGGTCGAGAGCTCGGGGTTGCGGCGCAGCTCCATCGCGACCTGCTGGCCGCCGTTGCCGGCGCCGACGATCAGCACCTCGGTCGTCGCGCGTGCGACCAGCGGACGGCGCAGCTGGCGCTCGACCAGCGCGCGAACGGCGAAGCGGGCGCCGCCGACCAGCGCCAGCGTCAGCAGGAAGTCGAGTGCGATCACGCCGCGCGGCGGGTCGACGTCGCCGGGCGAGAAGAGGAAGCTGAGCCCGATCAGCGCGAAGCTCGAGACCGCAACCGCCTTGAGGATCGACTCGAAGTCGGCCTGGTCGACGAAGCGCCAGAGCTTCGAGTAGAGGCCGAAGGCGGCAAACAGCGCCAGCTTGAGGACGACGACGAAGGCGACCGTGTCGACCAGCAGCTCGTCGTAGCGGTCCGGGATCCCCTCGTCGAAGCGCAGGACGTAGGCGAGGTAGTAGGCGAGCGCCACCAGGCAGCCGTCGACGACGACCTGTCCGATCCGGCGCACCCCGACCGAGGATGTGAGACGGGAGGGCAAGAGGCCCAGGGTACCGCCGGGGGCGGCGCGCGGGGCGTTTGGAGCGGGGCCGCTCAGCGAGCGGCGGCGGAGAGCAGCATTTCGGCCAGGACGCGCGGGTCGCGGCGGATGCGATCGGCGGAGGGGGCGGCGCGCTTGACCACCTCGACCTGCTCTGGGTTCTCGAGCCGGCGCAGGCGGCCGTCGGCGAGCAGCCGCTCGTCGACCGCGCCGAGCCGCCCCTCGAACGTCGTGAAGACCGGCGCCCCGAGCGCGACCGCCTCGCGGTTCATCGTCCCGCCGCCGGAGACGACGAGGTCGGCGTGGGCGATCAGGCTCTGGGCGTCGATCGCGCGGTCGGGAACGATCAGGCGGGCGGCGTCCGAAGCCGACGAGGCCGGGTCCTGAGCGGAGCGATCGGCGGCGATCGCCGCGATCTCCTGGCGCTGGCGTGGGGTGCGCGGCAGCACGACGGTCTGAGCGCGATCCCGGAGGCGCTCGAGCACACGCGGGAACACCGAGCTCTCGTGGCGGTGATAGAGCGACGCGTCCGGCGGCGTGCGAACCACCGCGATTGGCTCGCTCGCCTCGAGCCCGAGCTCCTCGAGCACCGCCGCGTCGGGCTCGAAGTCGGCGAGGTAGTACTCCTCCTTCAGCCCGGGGTAACCGCGGACCTTGCCGCGCGCGCCGTAGCGGTGGAGCCGTTCCGGCGGAATCGCATCCGGCACGACGACCGCCCGTGCGAGGCGGCAGTTCACGTTGTGCTGCACCGTCGCCCACTCGTAGTCGAACGCGGTCGCCGAGGGGATCCGCAGCAGCGCCGCGGCAACCATCACGTCGTTGGACGCGTGGCCGAGCGCTACGTCGAAGCGCCGGCCACGCGCCCAGCGGGCGAGAGCGAGGCTACGGCGCGCCAGCCCGAGCGCCTTCGCGCCCAACCCCTCGCCGGCGTGGCTCCCGATCGCCGTGTGCTCGACCCCGAGCCGCTCGCACAGTTCCAGGGTCTGGGCAAAGTCGCGCGCCGTCACCTCTACCTCGTGACCGTCCGCGCGCATCGCCTCGACCAGCGGCCGCATCACCAACACGTGCGGGCTGTTCGTCAGGTCGATCCAGATGCGCATGTAACCGCTCGGTGAGGGATTAGACCGTCCAGGCGATGCGAATCCATCATCTGGCGCCGGGACCCGCGGCCGCCACGGCGGTGGCGACCTCACGGACCTGGTCGTCGGTCAGCTCGGGACCCATCGGAAGCGCCAGGTGGGTCCGGGCGACCTCCTCGGTGCCCGGGAGGGACAACCCCGCCGGCGCGAAGCGCGCAGTCGCCGGCTGGCGGTGGATCGGCGTGCGGTAGTAGCCGCGCGCGCCGATGCCGCGCTCGGTCAGCGCGGACGCGAGCTCGTCTGCGCGCTCGCTGCGGACGACGTAGAGGTGGTGCACATGCTCGGCGCCGTCGACCGCCATCGGCAGCTCCACGTGCTCCCCGAGCCCCTCGCGCGCATAAGAATCGGCCGCCGCACGCCGCGCCGCATTCCACCCGTCGAGCTGCGGCAGCAGCACGCGCAGCACCGCGGCCTGCAGCTCGTCGAGGCGCGAGTTGTAGCCGACGTCGACGAACGTCTTCTTGTCGTCCGAGCCGTGGAAGCGCAGCCGCCGCACCGCGGCCGCGACATCGTCGTCGTCGGTGGCGACCGCCCCACCGTCACCGAGGCAAGGCAGGTTCTTCGAGGGGAAGAAGGAGAAGGTGGCCGCATCGCCGAGCGCCCCGGCCCGCACCCCGTCGAGCCGTGCACCCGTCGCCTGCGCGGCGTCCTCCAGCACGGGCAGCCCCAGCTCGCGCAGCTCCGCCATCGGCGCGACGTTGCCGAACAGGTGGACGGCGACGATCGCCTTCGTGCGCGGAGTGATCGCCGCGCGCACGGTCTCGGCCGTCACGCACATCGTCTGCGGGTCGACATCGCAGTAGACCGGCGTCGCCCCAGCCGAGAGAGTCGCCTCGACGGTCGCGTAGAAGGTGAACGAGGGGCAGACGACCTCGTCGCCGGGTCCGACCCCGAGCGCCCGCAACGCGATCGTGATCGCGTCTGTCCCGTTCGCCACGCCGATCGCGTGACGGACGCCAAGGTAGTCGGCGAACTCGCGCTCGAAGGCCTCGACCTCCGGCCCGAGGATGTAGCGGCCGCCCCGCGCGACCGCCACGAGCCGCTCCGTCAATGCCGGCAGCTGCCGTTCGAGACTGGTCGCGAAGAGGGGCACGGCCATGGCCGCAAGACCCTACTGCGCACGACACGGGTCCGATCTCGGCTGACTTCTGGCGGTGGCGGGCGGTCGGACCTACGCTGGGCCGCAGCATGACCTTCGACGACGGCACCCCCGCAGCCGGCACCCCGGCCGACCTTGGCTACGAGCCGGTCCGCCGCCGGCCGGGCGATCCGCTCGACCTCGTGCTCGAGCACCTGCGCCGTCTCGTGCGCGCCGACGCGGTCGTGCTGATGTCGGTCGATCGAGCGCGCCAGCACATCGAGCCGACGGCGTCCTGGTTCTCGTCGCCGGAGCTCCACGACGCGCTCGCCCCGTCGCTCACCCGCCCCTACGATCGCCGCCGGCCGGGACTCACCGAGGCGGCACTGGAGCGCGGGCGGCCGCTGATGCTGCCGCGGCTCGAGGACTGGGAGGCCGCCGGCTATCCGCGCGACATCGTCACCTCGACATCGACCGAGCGCGCCTGGGAGCTGATCCGCCGGGCGTCGGCGATCTGCTGCCCGATCCGGACCCCGCTGGGCCGCACGCTCGGCGTGGTCACCGTCCTGTCGATCGATCCGCTCCACCCGCTCGACAAGGGCGACCTCGACGTCGTGACGGTGATCGCCGACCTCGCGGCGCTGGCCCGCGAGCGCTCGGAGCTGCTCGCCACCGAGGCGGCGAAGGCGCGCGAGGAGCTGCTGCTCAAGCGGGCTGCGGAGGGGACTTCGGCCACGCTCGAGCCGTACGAGGTCGAACGCCAGGTGGTCGAGCACGCGCTCCAGATCGCCGCCGCCGACCACGGCCTGCTGAGTCGCGTCCAGCCCGGGTCGCAGCGCCTGGCGACCGTCGCGCGCCAGGGGTCCGCCGACGTCGACGCGGCGACTCTCGCCGAGGTCGTCCGATCGCGCAGCACCGTCTCGCACGGCGGCGCCGCGCCGTCGGCGCACACGCCGATCGCGCTCGGGCCGCGACTGTTCGGGGTGCTGTCGCTGATCCGCGACGACGGGCGCGAGTTCGACCGCGACGACCTGATGCTCGTGTCGAAGATGGCGCGGATCGCGGCGGCTGCGCTCGCGAACGCCGACGCCTTCCAGCAGGAGCGGCACCTTGCGCGCACGCTGACGCACGGCTTCGTCCCCGAGGCGCTGCCGAGCGTGTCGGGCTGGGACGTCGGCGTCCTCTACGAGCCGGCCGACGACCAGCCGACCGGCGGCGACCTCTACGGCGCATGGCCGCTGCCCGACGGCGACGTCGCCGTGGTGATCGGAGACGTGGTCGGCAAGGGCGTCGAGACGGCGGCGCTGAGCGCGATGGCGCGCTTCTTCATCGAGGCGCGCAGCTGGGACGTCGACGATCCCGCGGTGGTGCTCGAGCAGGTCAACGCGATGCTCTGCAGCCGGCTGCCGAGCGACCGCTTCGTGACGGCGTTCTTCGGTCGGCTCGGGGAACGGCGGCTGCGCTACGCCAACGCCGGTCATCTCGCCCCGCTGATCCTGCGGTCGGGCGGGACGTTGTCCGAGGCCACCGACGGCGGCCTGCCGCTGGGGATCGACCCCGCGCCCGGCTACCGCGTCCACGAGCTCGAGCTCGGCACCGACGACATCCTGCTCGGCTTCACCGACGGGATCCTCGAGGCGCGGCGCGAGGGGAAGCTGCTCGGAGCGGACGGCTTGCGCAAGATCGTCGTCGATGCCAGCGGGATGACGCGCGAGCCGCAGGCGCTGACCGAGCTCGTCCACGACGAGGTTCGGGCCTGGGCCCGTGGCCTCAGCGACGACGCCGCGATCGTCGCGCTGCGTCGCCGCGACCTCGCTAGCGGCTAACGACTAACCGACGCCGTCGAGGAGGTCGGCCGGCTTGACGCCGAGGCCGGCGGCGACACGCGACAGCACGCGCACACCTGGGTCGCGGCGGCCGGACTCGATCCGGCGGACCTCGGCGGGATCCATCGAGGCGCCCTGGGCGAGCGCGTCCTGCGTCAGGCCCTTCTCCGTCCGCAGACGGCGCACGTTCGCCGCGAACTTGAGGAGCGGATCGGCCACGAGCGGGACTGTTCCGCCTGGCAGGACGCGGCACCAGGACTTATCGCTCCTGCACCGCTCTACCGGCGGCAGAGACGTAGCTGTATATGCGGCAGCGTCGGTACGCCGCCTTACCGTCGCGGCTAGCGGAGGACCGACAGCTCCTTGACCGTCGCCTTGCCGCCCTCCGGCAGATCGCCGATCCAGAGCAGGTAGTAGCGGAAGCGCTGGCCGCCGGTGTCGAGGTCGATCCCCTGCTCCTGGCCGATCGTCAGGTCGCTGCTGACCTTCGTCCACCCCTCGATGTCGTCGGGCACGTCGTTCGCCGCATAGATGGCGGCGGTGAAGCCGGGGGTCGAGCTCGTCACGTCGATTCGCTGCGCCGCTACGCGCGAGCCCGCGTCGACGTACAGGCCGACCCCCTCCTTGTTCGCACCGTCGAAGCCGGCCTCGTAGGTCTCGGTGTCCCAGACCGTCGTCGGGTTGGCGTCGATCGCGAAGTTGGCCGCCTCCGACGACTCGTCCTCGTCGCCCTGGGGATCGTAGTCCTGCGCCGCATCGCCGCTCAGCGTCACCGCGCGCAATCCACCGCCGCCGACGCCCCGGACGTCGCCGGGACCGCGCTCGGTACGGCTGGCCAGGAAGCCGATCGCACCGGCCACCAGCACTACCACGGCAAGCACCGACAGCAGCCAGCGGCGCGGGCGGCGCAGTCGCAGCGGCGCGACCTCGGTCGTGTCGCCGGACAGCGTCTGCAGGACCGTCGTCGCCTCGCCGGTCGTCTCGCCCGCGCGCGCCGCCTCGATCGCCAGCACCTGCTCGAGGTCGTGGACGAGATCCTCGGCGGTCGTGTAGCGGTTGCCGAGCTCCTTGGCGGTCGCGCGGTCGACGACAGCCGCCAGCGACGACGAGACGTCGGGGCGCGCGACCTGGATGTCGGGCATCCGCTCCTGGACGTGCTTCATCGCCACCGCGACCTGACTCTCGGCGCGGAACGGCGGCTCGCCGGCGAGCATCTCGTAGAGGACGATCCCGAGCGAGTAGACGTCGGACTGCTCGGTCACCTCGTGGCCGAGCGCCTGCTCGGGCGCGACGTAGTCGGTCGTGCCGAGAACGCGACCGGTCGCGGTCAGGCCATGGACCTCGAGCGAGCGGGCGATGCCGAAGTCAGTGACCTTCGCGCGGCCCTCCTGGTCGATCAGCACGTTCTGCGGCTTCACGTCGCGGTGGACGAGCCGCACCGCGTGGGCTGCCGACAGCGCCCGCCCGATCTCGATCGCATAGGCAACGGCCTCGCCGACCGGCAGCCGTCCCATCCGCTTGATCCTCTGCTTGAGCGTCTCGCCTTCGACCAGCTCGAGCACGATGTAGGGCGAGCCGTCGTCCTGGCCGAAGTCGATGACCGTGACGACGTGCGGGTGGTTGAGGCGCGCGACGGCGCGCGCCTCGCGCCGGAACCGCTCGAGCTGATCCGGGTCGGTCGAGATGTCGCGATGCATCGACTTGATCGCGACCCAGCGCTCGAGCGTGACGTCGTAAGCGCGGTAGACCGTCGACATCCCGCCCGCGCCGATCTTCTCCTCGAGACGGAAGCGGTCGCTGAGAAGGGTGCCGATCACTGTCCCTATTGTGCGGTCTTCGATGGCGGTACGCGTTCGTTGCATCACAGACCCCGCCTGCGTCTGGTCGTGGGCCTTCGAGCCGGTGGTCCGGGAGCTCATGGTGGAGTTCGGCGACGACCTCGAATGGACCTTTGTGATGGGCGGTCTGGCGCGTGAGTACGGGGCCGACGCGGGCTGGGGTCCGGGCGGCGGCAAGCCCGGCATGGCGGCGCACTGGCTCGAGGCCACCGACGAGTCCGGGATGCCGACGAACCCGCTCGCCTGGAGCGAGGCGCCGCTGGGTTCCACCTACCCCGCCTGCATGGCCGTCAAGGCCGCGCAGGAGCAGGGCCGAGCTGCGGCCTACCGCTACCTGCGCGCCCTGCGCGAGGGGATCCTCTGCCGTCGCCGCAAGCTCGACACCACCGAGGCGTTGGTCGAGGAGGCGCGCGGGGCCGGGCTCGACGTCGAGCGCTTTCGCGTCGATCTCGGCTCGCACGCGATCGTCGAGGCCTTCGGCGCCGACCTCGAGGAGGCGCGCGACGTCCCCGACGTGGTGAGGGACGCGGACAAGGTGCGCTGCTCTGTCGCCGTCGGGGAGGAGCGCGTGCCGTTCCCGACCCTGCACTTCGAGGGGGACGGCGGCGAGCCGCGCTGGACCTGCGGCATGCGGCCCTACGACTTCGTCCGCGAGCAGGCGATCGCGGCCGGCGCTCGGCCGTCAGGTGACCCGAGGCCCACCGTGCTCGAGGCGGTCCAGCGCTTCGGCACGGTCGCCGCCGTCGAGGTCGCCGCCATCTGCGACCTGCCGCTCCCCCGCGCCGAGGCCGAGCTCGCTCAGCTCGCGCTCGACTGGAGGATCAAGCCGATGGCGGTCCTCACCGGACGGCTCTGGGAGCTCGCCTAGTCCTGGAGGGCCAGATCCAGCAGGCGGTCGAGCAGGTCGGGATAGGCGAGGCCGCTGGCCTGCCAGAGCTTCGGGAAGACCGAGGTCGGGGTGAAGCCGGGCATCGTGTTGAGCTCGTTGACGAGGATGCGGGCGTCGCCGTCGGGGTCCTCGACGAAGAAGTCGCAGCGGGCCAGGCCGGCGCAGCCGGCGCGGCGGAAGACGTCGGCGGCGAGCGCCCGGACGCGCTCGGCGACGGGCTCGGGGATGCGCGCGGGGACGATCAGCCGCATGCCGCCCTCGGTGTACTTCGCCTCGTAGTCGTACCAGTCGGCGTCGATCTCGATCTCGCCCGGAATCGATACCTGCGGCCCGGCGTCGCCGATCAGCGCACACTCGATCTCGAGGCCGGGCGACATCGCCTCGACGATCGCCAGTCGATCGTGCTCCCACGCCGCCGCGAGGGCTGCCGGCAGCTCGTCGACGACGGTCACCTTCGAAATGCCGACCGACGACCCGAGCCGCGCCGGCTTGACGAAGACCGGCAGGCCGAGCTCGCCGAGCGGCTCCAGGTCGTCGCCGTCGCGCACCGCCGCGTAGCCGACCTGGGGCACGCCGGCGACGGCCATCGCGTCCTTGAAGAGGACCTTGTCGACGCAGATCGCGCTCGCGGTGACACCCGCGCCGACGTACGGGATCGCGAGCGCCTCGAGCAGCCCTTGGACCACCCCGTCCTCGCCGTAGGGGCCGTGCAGTGCGGGGAACGCGACGTCGCAGCCGAGCAGCCCGCCGGCGGGCTCGAGCACGACCGGCGCGCCCTGGTGCGACCAGCGGCCGTCGCGGTCGATCGTCACACGCAACGGCTCGTGGCCGGCCTGCTCGAGGCCGTCGGCGATCGCGGCCGCGGAGGCGAGCGAGACGTCGTGCTCGCCCGACGGACCGCCGCCGAGCACGGCGACCCTCACGGCGCCTCCGCCTCCGCCTCGGGCGTCGTCGGCGTCGGCGGCGGCGCGACGAAGCGCCCGACGATCAGCGTGACAGTGCTGCCGCCATCGACGTCGCTGCCGGCGGCGGGCTGCTGCTCGATCACCCGCCCGTCCTGACTCTCGTCCTCGACGTCGCGCCGCTGCACCGTCCCCTCGAGGCCCTCGGCGCGAAGGGCTCGCAGCGCGGCCCGCTCCGAGAGGTCGGTGACGAACGGCACCGACACCTGCTCGGGGGGCTCCGCGACGGTCAGCGTGACGGTGCCGCCTGGCTCGAGCGAGGCGCCCTCCTCGGGGTCCTGCCCGATCACCTCGTCCTCCGGCTCGTCGGACTCCTCGCGCTCGATCCGGTAGGTCAGCCCGAGGTCGTCGAGCCGCTCGGTCGCCGAGTCGAGCGACAGGCCGAAGACGTTCGGGACCGTGACGCGCTGGGGCCCCGTACTGATGAATAGCCGCACGTTCGACCGCCGCTGAACGGTCTCACCGCCGGCCGGCGAGGTCCCGACCGCCCGCCCGCGGTCGATGTTCGCCGACGCCCGCTCGGTGACGGTCGCGCGCAGGTCGGAGCGGCGCAGCTCGCGGACGGCCTGCGCGCGCGTCAGGCCGCGCACCGACGGCACGCGCACCTCGCCCGGGCCGTCCGACACGACCAGCGTGATCGTGTCCGAGCGCGCCGCCTGCTCGCCGGGGTCTGGGTCCTGGCGCAGCACCTGGTCGAGCTCGGCGAGCGAGCGCTCGCGCTCGACCTCGACCTCCTCGAAGCCGGCGCGGTCGAGCCGGTCGCGCGCCTCGGTCACCTGCATGCCGGTGACCTTCGGGACGTCGATCTGCTCCGGACGCGTGAACACCCAGGCCATCAGCCCGATCAGCGCGAGCACCAGCAGCGCAAGCGCGATCGCCGGCCAGCGGCGCGGCTTCTCGCGGGCGGCCTGCGCGCCGTCGCCCGGCGGCGGGACCGGCACCGCCGCGAAGATCGCAGTGTCCTGGCCGTTGTCGCCGGCGAGGAACGCCTCGACGTAGGGCCGGCAGGCCTCGAGCGCGGCCGCGAAGTCCTCAGCCGACTGCCAGCGCGCGGCCGGCTCCTTGGCGAGCGCGCCGAGCACGACCGCCTCGAGGTTCGGCTCGATCCGCAGGCCCTCGCGGTTCATCGCCGGCGGCGTGTCCGACATGTGCTTGAGCGCGATCGCGACCGCGCTCTCGCCCTCGAACGGCAGCTTGCCGGTCAGCAGCTCGTAGAGCATCACGCCGATCGAGTAGACGTCGGAGCGAGCCGTCACCTCGTGGCCCTGCGCCTGCTCCGGCGAGAGGTACTGGGCGGTGCCCATGATCGATCCCGTCTCGGTCATCTCGGAGGCGCCGGCGCGGGCGATGCCGAAGTCGGTCACCTTGACGTTGCCGGCTGCGTCGACGATCACGTTGTGCGGCTTGAAGTCGCGGTGGACGATGCCGTGGCTGTGCGCGAAACCGGCCGCCTGCAGGATCTGCGTGCCGATCGAGATCACCCGCAGCTGGTCGAGCGGCGCCTCCGACGCGACGATGTCCTTGAGCGTGCGGCCGCTCAGGTACTCCATCGCGATGTAGTAGGTCCCCTCGTGGTCGCCGCGGTCGAAGACGCCGACGACGTGCGGATGCTGGAGCCCAGCCGCCGCCGACGCCTCGCGCCGGAAGCGCTCGACGAACTCCGCGTCCTGGGCGAAGCGGCGGTGCAGCACCTTGAGCGCGACCTCGCGGCCGAGGTGGGTGTCCTCGGCGAGGTAGACGTCGGCCATCCCTCCCGAGCCGATCCGGCGGACGATGCGGTAGCGCGCGTCGACGACGGCGCCGTCGGCCAGGTCGCTCATCCACCCCCCAGCAGCGTCTCGAGCACCTGGGCGGCGAGCGGAGCGGCGTTCGCCCCACCCGACGTGCCGAGCGGCTGGTCCTCGAGCGTCACCGCGATCGCGTACTGCGGGTCGTCCACGGGCGCGAAGGCTATGAACCAGACCTGGTTCAGCGTCGCGTTGCTGACCTCGGCGGTGCCGGTCTTGCCGGCGACGGCGACGTCGGACAGCGCAGCGGCGGTGCCGGTGCCCTCGTTGACGACGTCGGCCATCATCTGCGTCAGCTGCTCCGCGGTCTCGGGCTTCATCACCTGCGCCTGCTGCGCGGGTGTGGTCCGCTCCTGCACGCGGCCGTCCTGACCGACGACGCGCTCGGTCAGCCGCGGGCGGATCAGCTTGCCGCCGTTGGCGACTGCGCCGGCGACCTGGGCCATCTGCAGCGGCGTCACCTGGATCTGGCCCTCCTCGCCGCCCTGGCCGATCGCCACGCGGCCGACGTCGAAGCCGTCCTTGACCAGCCGGCCGGCCGAGTTGCGGATCCCGCTCGCGATCATCTCGCCCTCCGGGTAGTCGAGCTGCGGGTCGGCGTAGAAGCCGAAGCGCTCCATGTACTCGACCAGCGTCCGCGCGCCGACCTGCTCGCCGGCGCGTGCGAAGACCGTGTTGACCGAGTTGGTCAGCGCGGTCGTGAAGCTGATCGAGCCGAAGTCGGCGTTGCCGGCGTTGTTGAGCGGGACGCCGCTGATCGTCTGCGGCGACGAGCCGTCGACGATCGACTCCGGCGTCAGCTTGCCGGTGTCGAGCGCCGCGGCCGCGGTGACCACCTTGAAGGTCGAGCCCGGCTGGTAGTTGGTCTGGACCGAGCGGTTGATCAGCGGCTTGTCGCCCTCGTCGCGGTTCAGCGCGCGCAGCGTCGCCGGGTCCTGGACCGAGTTCGGGTCGAAGCCGGGCGTCGAGGCCATCACGCGCACGTGGCCGGTCGCCGGCTCGAGCGCGACGATCGAGCCGGCGTTGCCGGCGAGCAGCTCGGTCGCCAGCCGCTGGGCGTCCGGGTCGAGCGTCGTGACGACGTCGTCGCCCTCGCGCTCGCCGCTCGACAGCTCCCGGAAGATCGTGCCGAACTCGTTCAGGTCGCCGGTCAGCGCGTCGTTGGCCGACCGCTCGATCCCCGTCTCGCCCGCGTTGATGTACGAGTAGCCGACCGGGTGGCCGAACGTCTCGCCTTCCGGGTAGGAGCGGATATAGACGCGCCGGTCGCCGCGGCCGCGCGGCTCGCTGCGCGCCAGCACCGTGTTGCCGTCGTTCGCGAGGATCAGCCCGCGCGGGACGCGCTGCTGCTCGATCAGCCCGCGCCGGTTGAGCTGGTTGTCCTCGAGCGACTCGGCCTCGAAGACGGTCCAGCGCGACGTGAAGGCAATCAGCACCCCGAACAGCAGGAGCGTCAGCGCGAACAGCTGCACGATCTGACGGTTCACGCGTCCACCTCGCTCACACCAACCCGCCGGGGCCGACGCGGTCGCGGTCGCGGCGGGCGTGGTCGGAGACGATCAGCAGCAGCGCCAGCAGCACCATGTTGGCGAGGATCGAGCTGCCGCCGTAGGAGACGAACGGCAGCGTGACGCCAGTCAGCGGGATCACCTTCGTGACGCCGCCGACGATCACGAAGGCCTGCAGCGCGAGGACCGCAGTCAGGCCGGTCGCGAGCAGCTTCGAGAACCCATCGCTCGCGACCAGCGCCGTCTTGAACCCGCGCGCGACGAACAGCAGGTAGATCAGCACCAGGCCCGCCGCGCCGAACAGGCCGAGCTCGTCGGCGATCACCGCGTAGATCAGGTCGGTGTGCGCCGCCGGCAGGATCGTCCCGCCGCCCGGCAGCTCGAGCAGCGACTGGCCGAAGCCCTGGCCGAACAGGCCGCCGTCGGCCTGGGCGAACAGCGACTGGGCGATCTGGAAGCTGCCGCCGGTCGCCTCGTAGAGCTTCGGGTCGAACGGGTCGAGCCAGGTATCGAAGCGGCTCTGGACGTGGCTGACCGTGTTGCCGAGGTATGCCGCCCCGCCGAGGAACAGCGTCGCCCCGACGCCGACGATCGACAGCCGCGACGTCGCCACGTACACCAGCGCGAGGAAGGCGCCGAAGAACATCAGCGAGCTGCCGAGGTCGCGGATGAAGATCAGCATCAGCATCGCCAGGCCCCAGATCAGCAGCAGCGGCCCGAAGTGCTTCAGCGACGGACGCTCGCGGACCAGCGTGACCGCCGACAGGACGAAGACGCCGAACAGCACGGCGGTCAGCGGGCCGAGCCCGAGCGCCAGCACCACCAACACGAAGAAGAGCGCCGGGATGCCGTAGAGCAGCGCCTGGGCGGTGGCGGTGAGCGGCTTCAGCCGAGCCCGCACGAGCACGTCGCGCGTGTCGCGCAGATAGCTCGCGAGGAAGACGATGATCGCGAGCTTCGCGAACTCCGCCGGCTGGAACTGGATCGGCCCGAGCTTGACGGCGAGGTAGGCGCCGTTGACCTGCTCGCCGATCAGCGGGAAGCGCGGCAGCAGCAGCAGCCCGATCCCGACCGCTGCGATCGTGTAGCGGTAGCGCTCGAGGACGTGGTGGTCGGGCAGCAGGTAGATCGTCGCGCAGAACAGCGCCAGCCCGATCACGAACCACTGCGCCTGCTCGCGTGCCAGCTCGGCGTCGATCCGGTAGATCATCACCAGGCCGAACGCCGCCAGCAGCGCGGCGAGCGGATAGAGGTACGGATCTGCGTCGGGCAGCCGCGCGCGGATGAACAGGTGGCCGAAGAGGCACAGCCCGAGGAAGACCGCGCCGTAGGTCGCGGTCAGGTCGCTCGCCTCCTGCGACTGCGCCATCAGCACGGCGGCGAACCCGGCGCAGACGAGCAGCGAGACCGGGATCAGGCCGAACAGCTCGCGCGTGCGCGCGCTCACTGCACGGGCCGCCCGGGGTCGAGCGCGCCGAGCTCGAGCTGACGGACGAGGTCCTCGGCGTCCGACTCGCTGCGCCACTCGTGGTCGAGCACGCGGTCGCGCCGCGCAACCGGGATCGACGCCGCCGGCACGCCGCTGCGGTACTGCGCCGAGTAGAGGTCGATGCCGAGCGGCAGCTCATAGGGCAGGCCGCGGTAGACCGTGACGAAGCCCGTGTCGTCGGTGCCGAGGAAGTAGACCTGCCGCGAGGCGAGATACGCCCCGACCGCGAGCACGCCGGTGATTGCCAGGGCAGCCACTCCGGCGAGCACGCGACGCGCCTTGGCCGACCGGCTGGCCGGTCGCTTGCGTCCCGCGCCGGCACGCTCGCGCGGCAGCGACCGGCTCGACGTCGCACCCGCGGTCGGGGGCAGCGTCGCCGACGAGGCCCTGGACAGATCGCGGTCGCGCTCCTCGGCCGCGGCGCGCACGTCGTCCGCACTGAGGCCCTGGTGGATCGTCTCCTCCGCGGTCGGCGGGTCGCCGGCCGGGCCGCTGCCGTCGTCCTCGAGCCGGAACAGCACGACGGTGATGTTGTCCTTGCCGCCGCTCTGGTTGGCGGCGCGCACGAGCGCCTCGGCGGCCGACTCGAGCGACGGCGCGGCGCGCACGAGGGTCGCCAGCTCGTCGTCGGAGATCATCCCGGTCAGGCCGTCGGAGCAGAGCACGTAGACGTCGCCGGAGCGCGCCGCGTGGGTGTGCGTGTCGACCTCGACCTCGCGCTCGGGTCCAAGCGCGCGCGTGATGATCGAGCGCTGCGGATGGTGCTCGGCGGCCTCGGGCGTCAGCTGGCCCGACCGCTCGAGCTCGGCGACCAGCGAGTGGTCCTGGGTCAGCTGGGTCAGGGCACCGTCGCGCAGCCTGTAGGCGCGGCTGTCGCCGACGTGGCCGACGCTGACGCAGTCGCCGTCGACGAGCGTCGCGGTCAGCGTCGTGCCCATCCCGCGCCGCGACTCGTCGCGCAGCGCCAGCTCGTAGATCCGCCGGTTGGCCTCCTGGGCGACGCGCTCGAGCTGCTGCTCGGGCGTTTGGCCGGGGTCGCGCGGGTCGCGGAACGCCTCCGTGGCGATCTGCGAGGCGACCTCTCCGGCGCGCGCCCCGCCCATGCCGTCGGCGACCGCGAAGACCGGCGCGTCGAGCACGAGGTTGTCCTCGTTGGCCTCGCGCTGACGGCCGACGTCGGTCAGCCCCGCCTGTTCTACGACTCGCAGCGCCATGGCTACTCCTGGTACCGGTACTCGCTGTCGCCGATGCGGATCACGTCGGCGACCTTGAGTCGCTCGGCCCCGCGCAGCTGCCGCCCGTTGAGGTACGTACCGTTGGTCGAGCCCATGTCCTCGACCAGCATGAAGTCGCCGCGCGGGAAGATCCGCGCGTGGGCCGACGAGGCGAACGGGTCGTCGACCCGGATCTCGGCGTGGTCGGAGCGGCCCATCGTCGCGCCGTCGCTCAGGTCGAAGACCGTCCCGGGCTCGTGGCCGAGCGCCGCGATCACCTCGAGTCGCGGCTCCATCGAGCCGAGCATCCCGCCGTTGCGCGAGTCGTCGCGCAGGCGGCCACCGGCCTCGGGGGCTGGCTGCGCCGCCCCGCCACCGACCGGCTCGACGCCGCGCGAGAGGTCACGCAGCGCACTGCGCGCCACCCAGAGCAGGAAGAGGTACAGCACCAGCAGGAAACCGAACTTCAACGCGACCGCAACCGGCTCGTCCATCGTGCTCCTCCTCTCTACTCGAGCTCGAAGTCGAGGTCGGTCAGGCCCAACGCGATCCGGTCGCCGCTGCGCAGCAGCGCCTCGTCGACGCGGCGGCGGTTGACCTTGATGCCGTTGGTCGAGCCGAGGTCGGCGATCCGCCACGAGTCGCCCTCGGCGCGCAGCTCGCAGTGGTGGCGCGAGATGTTCGGGTCGTCGATCACCATGTCGCAGTCGCGGCTCCGGCCGATCGTGAAGCGTTCCCCCTCGATCACGGTGCGGCGGCCGTCCCCGGCCAGTACGGCGCGGCGGCCGGTGCCACGGGGCGGCCGCTCCGGCGCCAGGGCGCGCGCCCCTGCACGGTCGGGCGAGTAGACCATCGTGTGGCCGAAGTCGCCCTGCGAGGGCGCGACCGCAGCCGACGCCGGCTCGTGCTCCTCCTCGGGCGGGCTCAGCAGCTGGGCCTGGATGCCGAACTCGCCGAGCGCCAGGCGCTCGTCGGTCATGAACTCGACGACCGGGCGGCTGGTCAGCGCGAGGCTCTCGGCGCGTGCGTGCTCGAGCAGGTAGTCCGAGAGCTCCTTGCGCAGCGCCGGCTCGTAGGTCGCGAACTGGGACCGATCGTCCGGCGACAGGAAGACGCGGTAGTGGTTCGGGACGTAGGTCCGCGAGACCGAGGCCATCTTCGACTCCTCCATCTCCTTCGCCAGCTTGCGCGCCAGCTCGACCGGCTCGACGCTCGACTTGAAGGCGCGACTGAACGCCCCCTCGACGAGGCCGCCCAGCTTCGACTCGAGGTTTCGCAGCAGGCTCACCGAAATCGACCCATCAGGGTAGTGCCGGTCCCCGCCGCACGCGCGCCAGCAGCGGCAGCGCAACCGCCGCTCCGACCCAGGCGATCGCCAACACCGGGTCGACCGACGTGACCACCGGCTCGACCGCCTCGCGCGCCGCGTCGACCACTGAGCCCTCCCAGCCGGCGCGCGGCGGCGTCGCCGGCGCGCTGCCGTAGAGCAGGTCGGCACCGGTCAGCGCCTCGGTGAAGCGCAGCCACAGCAGGCCGGCCGCGGCCAGACCGGCACGGCGCCAGACGGTCCCGCCGAGCCACGCCGCAGCTAGGACGAACAGCGGCGCCAGTCCAATCGCACCGAGCAGTGGCGCCAACGCCCCCGCCGACCAGAGCCGACCGGCGCGCGGCAGCAGCAGCGGGACCGGCAGCAGCGCGGCGGTCAGCACGAGCGCGGTGCCCTCCTGGCCGCCCTCCGGCGAAGCAAGCCAGCCGCAGACCGCGAGCGCCGCCGCGATCCAGCCGATTCGCGGCAGCAGCGCGACCGCGCCGGCCGCGACGAGCGCGACGGTGCCGACGGCGAACGACGGGTCCGGACCCAGGCCGATCCCGAGTGTGACGAGGATCGCGGCGGCGGCCCCGGAGGCGACGCGGCCCACGATTGCGTCGCGCCACCCCTCACGCGTCGCGTGCTCCTCCTCACCCGGGACGACGATCGGCGGTGGTCGGCGGGACCGGCGCAGCACGCGCGTCAGCCGCGTCCGCGGGCGGACAGCGGTCAGCCCGAAGCGCTCGATGACCTCCGGCTCGACCAGGCCGCCCTCGTCCGGCAGCTCCTGCTCGGTGTCGACCAGGACCTCGCGCAGCTCGGCGAGCGTCGGCCGGTAGCCCGGGTCAGGATCGAGCGCGGCGTCGACGACCTCGCAGAGCGCCGCCGGTAGGTCGCGCCGGCGGCGGCGCAGCGGTGGCAGCGGCGCGCCGACCTGGCGCGCGGTCGCCGCCGGGCTGGCTCCCCGGACCGGGTTCGAGCCGGTCCAGGCCTCGTAGAGAGTCAACGCGAGCGAGTAGACGTCGCCCTCCGGGCCCACCGCGCCGCCCTCGGCCTGCTCGGGTGCCATGTAGGCGAGCGTGCCGACGATGTCGCCGGTGGCGGTCAGCGCGTCGCCGGTCGCGAGCCGGGCGATGCCGAAGTCGGTCAGCTTCGCGAACCCCGCGCCGGCGGCCGGCTCGGCGAGGACCATCACGTTGCCGGGCTTGACGTCGCGGTGGACCACGCCGCGCGCGTGGGCGTGCTCGAGCGCCTCGCACAGCGCCGCGCCGATCTTCGCCACGTCGCGGTCCGAGACCGCGCCCTCGCGCGTCAGGTCGGCCAGCGTCGCGCCCTCGACCAGCTCTGAGACGAGGTAAGCCGCGTGCTCGTCGTGACCGAGCTCATAGAGCGCGACGATGCCCGGGTGGTTGAGCCGCGCCGCGGCGACCGCCTCACGCTGGATCCGCGCCTCGTCGCCCGCGTCGCCACCGAACGGGACCACCTTGACGGCGACGTCGCGCTCCAGCCGCTCGTCGTGCGCGCGCCAGACGACGCCGAACCCGCCGGCGCCGAGACGCTCGCCGAGTCGGTAGCGGCCGAGCACGACACGGCCGGAAGGCGGCCCACCGAGGCGCTCGGTGCGCGCGTCGTCGAGGCGCTCGGTGTGAGCGTCGCCCGCGATCCGCCGTGTGGTCTGAGACCTGCTCATCTGGGTTCGGTGTTCGGTCCCCGGGCGGACCTACCTGCCATCGCGACCGGGGGCTGCAGGAAGGACAACCGATGGAAAGGTCATACTCCCCCTACTGCAGGGCCTCACGCGAGGAAACGATTCAGTCCTTGTTCGACGAACCGGACCAGCCAACAGCCGGCCGCGGTCGCCCGGCCCGCCAACGGCCCCGACCAGGGCCCTCGACCGACCGTCAGACCTTGATGGTAAGGCGATCGCTCGCGCTCGGCGCCGGGCTGCTCGTCCTGATCCTGCTGATCTTCGGCGTCCGCAGCTGCATGGACAACCAGAAAGAGAGCGCGATCACCGACTGGGTGCGTGACGTCGACGCGCTGATGAAGCAGTCCAACGGCGAGAGCGAGGCCCTCTTCGACCAGCTCGGAGGCGGCGGCGGGACCGACGTCGATGTCGAGAACGCGCTCAACAGCTTCCGGATCCAGTCGGCGCAGCTCGTCGACCAGGCCAACGGCCTCGACCGCCCCGGTGAGCTCGACCGCGCCCAGGAGGAGCTCGTCGAGACGCTCACCTTCCGCGCCGAGGGGATCGCCCAGATCGCCGACGCCCTGCCGAACGCGCTGACCGACGGCGAGCAGGCCGAGGGTGCCGCGCGACGGATCGCGGAGGCGATGCAGCTGTTCGTGACGAGCGATCAGATCTACTTCAAGCGCGTCGTGCCGGCGCTCGACGAGGTGCTCGAGCAGGAGGGCCTGCTGCTCTCCCTGACCAAGAGCACCTTCCTGCCCGACCTGTCCTGGCTCGACCCGGCCGAGGTCGCCGACCGCCTCAGCGGGATCGCGAGCGGCGGCGGCGAGGAGGGCGACGAGGAGGCGGCGCCCGGCCTGCACGGCAACGGCCTCGGCACTGTCACGCTCGGCGGCCAGACGCTGGTCGCGGGCGGATCGACCAGCGTGACGGCGACCGGCGACCTCTCGTTCGAGGTCCAGGTGATCAACCAGGGCGAGAACACCGAGACCGACGTCACCGTGACCGCGACCGTCGGCAGCGGGGCCGACGAGATCGTCGCCGAGGGCGTGATCGACACGATCGCGGCCGGCGAGAGCCAGGTCGTCACGATCCGGCTCGAGGAGACGCCGCCGACCGGTCAGGCCGTCCCGATCACGATCGAGATCGAGCTCGTCCCAGGCGAGGACGCGGATATCGGCAACAACAGCGGCGAGTTCTCCGTGATTTTCACCTCGTAGCCCCGGGTAGGCTGCGAGCGATGGACGGCCTGACGACGACCGAGGGTGTGGTGGCGCTCGCCGGCGCAGGCCTTGCGCTGATCGCGTTGCTGCTGGTGCTCGTCTTGGCGCTCCGGCTGCGGCGGCTGCGCGCCGATCAACGGGCCGTGCTCGGGGCGGGGGGTCAGCGCGACCTCGTGGAGCACGCGGCGCGGCTGGAGCGCGGGTTCGTCGAGCTGCGCGACTGGGTCGAGGACACGGCCGCGGGGATCGAGACGCGCATGGGCGCCGCCGAGGCGCGGATCGACGGCTGCGTCGCCCACCGGGCGCTCGTCCGCTACGACGCCTACGGCGAGATGTCGGGGCAGCAGTCGAGCTCGCTTGCGCTGCTCGACGCGCGCCGCTCGGGGGTGGTGATCTCGTCGATCCACCACCGCGACAGCGCTCGGGTCTACTTCAAGCAGGTCGTCGCGGGCGAGTCGGAGCTCGAGCTGTCGCCCGAGGAGGCCGAGGCGGTCGAGCTGGCCCTGGCGGGCGCCGGCCAGGCGGCGCAGTGAGCGACGCTCCGCGGCGAGTCGCCTACCTGGGACCGCCCGGCACGAACACCGACGAGGCGCTGCGCGCGTCCGCGACCGAGCCGTTCGAGGCGGTCGCCTGCACGACCGTGCCCGACGCGATCATGGCGGTCCAGGAGGGCACGGTCGATCGCGCGGTCGTCCCGATCGAGAACTCGCTCGAGGGCGGCGTCGCGGCGACGCTCGACGCGCTCGCCGGCGAGGCGGCCGATGTGCGGATCGTGCGCGAGACCGTGCACCCGATCCACCACCACCTGCTCGCCGCGGGTCCGCTCGAGCTCGGCGCCGTCCGCAGGGTGCTTTCGCATCCCCAGGCGCTCGGCCAGTGCTCGCGCTTCCTGCGCGAGCAACTGCCGCAGGCGGAGATCGCCGCGGCCAGCTCGACGGCCGAAGCCGTCCGCTCACTGTCCGAGGCCGACGAGCCGTGGGCTGCGATCGGGTCGCGGCTCGCGGGCGAGCTCTACGGCGCGACGATCGTCGCCGAGCGGATCGAGGACCGCTCCGACAACGTGACCCGCTTCGTCTGGCTGGCGCCGGCCGACGCGGCGGCGACGCCGGCAGACGGGCCCGCGAAGACCTCGATCGTCTTCTGGGGCTTCAACGACGCGGCGCCCGGCGCCTTGGTGTCGGTCCTGCGCGAGCTCTCGGACCGCGAGATCAACCTGACGAAGATCGAGTCGCGCCCGCGCCGGGTACGGCTCGGCCACTACATGTTCTTCGCCGACCTCGAGGCCAGCGCCGCCGAGCCGCGCGTGGAGGAGGCGCTCGCAGCGCTCGGCGAACGCGTCGAGACCCTTCGGATCCTCGGGTCGTATCCCGCCAGCCCGCACTAGACCCCCGCTACACTGGCCGCACCGTGACGGCCCATGCGGTACCACCAGCCGAGTCTCAAGCTGGCGACAGCGACCCAGCGCCTATCGGCGCGCCGCCGGACGGCCGGTCCGGCGGGCGCGCTTCCTCATCCGGCCGCGTGCTCGTGCTCAACGCCTCCTACGAGCCGATCAACGTCTGCACCGTCCGCCGCGCAGCGGTGCTGATCCTCAAGGACCGCGCCGAGATACTCGAGCGCAGCGACTGGGCGCTGCACGCCGAGAGCTTCACGCTGCCACGCCCGATGGTGATCCGCCTCAAGACCTACGTCCGCGTGCCGCGCGACGCCCACCGGCGCAAGATCACCAGGCGCGCCGTCTTCGCCCGCGACCAGTGGACCTGCCAGTACTGCGGCGCCGAGCGCGGCAGCCTGACCGTCGACCACGTGATCCCGCGCTCGAAGGGCGGACCGACCGACTGGCACAACGTCGTCACGTGCTGCGCGCCCTGCAACCGGCGCAAGGGCGACCGCCTCCCACGGCAGGCGAACATGGTTCCGCGCCATCCCCCGTCCGCGCCGAACTCTACGATCTTCATACACGTCGCCGTACCGGTCATCCCGCAGTCGTGGGAGCGGTACATACCAAGCGCCGCCTGACCCCTTGGAGTCCAGCAACCCCCCAAAGCCGCCCGGTCAGCCAGCCGGGTCGAGCCCACCCCCGACTCCGCCGAGCGAGCAGCCGACCAAGCCGATCCCGCCCGCCGACGCTGCCGCGGCGCGCCGGACCGACGCCGCCGTCGTCGAGCACGCCGTCGAGGAGGCGATCGAGCACGACGGCCTCAGGACCGTCCGCCGCTGGATGATCGTGCTCAGCATCTGGGCGCTCGCCGCCACCGCGATCGCGGTGATCGCGTTCATGGAGGCGCGCGACGCGAAGACCGAGGCCGACTCCGCGCAGTCCGCGACCCAGGCCAACATCGAGCGTGTCCAGCAGCGCCTCCGCGATGACGTCGACCAGCTCCGCACCGACGTCGACCGCCTTCCGACCCAGGCCGACGTCGAGCAGCTCCAGACCCGCGTTCGCAAGGCGCAACGCGACGCGACGGCCGCCCGCGACGACGCCACCGCAGCCACCTCCGACGCCGCGGGCCTCCGCCCTGACATCGAGGAGCTCGAGCGCCAGGTCAACTCGCTCCGCGGCGTCGTCAACGCCCGCGGCGACTAGCCGGTCCTACCGACGGGCTCTCGCAACGACGAGGGGCGCCCCTTCCAGGACGCCCCTCGCTACTGCGCTTGACTGGACCAGCTCGGCGACGGACTCGACGACCGGCGGGACCTAACCCGGCCTCCGTCTCCGAGGGTGCCACGGTTGGACTCCACTCGACGGGGTCCAGACATCCGGTCTAGTGGCCGGACACCTCCAGGGTCCCGAAACGTCTGTCACTCAACTTTGGACCACCTCCTTTCCCTAGTCCGCCCATTGAAGCAGACGCCCGCGACCGACCACGCCGGTTCGGTTCGCGGCCCTCCGGCACCGGCCTACTCGGCGTCGGGCTGGTCGTCCTCGGCGTCGTTCTCGGTCGGCGCGACGTCACCGCTGATGTCGGACTCGTCGGGCTCGGCGACGCCGGCCGTCTCGGGGTCGTCGGGTGAGGTGAGCTCGGCGATCGGCTCGAGGCCGTCGGGGGCGCCGTCGACGACCGCGGCGGTGTCGGCCTCGTCCTCCATGACGAGCGCGACCGCGCTGACGATGTCGTCCTCGCGCAGGTTCATCACGCGCACGCCTTGGGCGGGACGGCCCTGCTGGGAGATCCCGCGGACGCCGGTCCGCTGGACCATCCCGTTCTGGGAGATGAAGACGAGGTCCTGGTGCTCGCGGACGATCAGCGCGCCGGCGACGCCGCCCTTCTTCTCGGTGATGTTGATCGTCTTGACGCCCATCGCGCCGCGGCCCTTGACGGGGTACTCGGCGATCGGCGTGCGCTTGCCGTAGCCGTTCTCGGTCACGACGAGCAGCTCGGTGTCGTCGCGCGCGATGTCCATCGCGAGCACGCAGTTGTCCCCGCGCGAGACGTTCATGCCGCGCACGCCGCCGGTGTCGCGGCCCATCGGCCGTGCCTGCTCCTCGTTGAAGCGGGCGGCCTGGCCGGAGCGCGAGATCATGATGATGTCGTCGTCGCCCGAGGTCCGCCGCACGGCGACCAGCTCGTCGTCGTCGCGAATCTTGATCGCGATGATTCCGTCGGCCTTGATCGGCGTGTTGTAGGCGAGGAACTCGGTCTTCTTGATCTGGCCCTGCTTGGTCGCGAAGACGAGGTACTTGCCCTCGCGGAAGTCGCGCGTCGAGAGGACCGCGCGCACGAACTCGCCCTCGCGCAGCGGCAGCACGTTGACCAGCGCGCGGCCCTTCGCGGTCCGCGACGCCTCCGGCAGCTCGTAGACCTTCTGGCGGTAGACCTTGCCGCGGTTGGTGAAGAAGAGCAGATAGTCGTGCGTCGAGCAGACGAAGAGGTGCTCGATGTAGTCCTCGTCCTTCATGTCCATGCCGCGCACGCCGACGCCGCCGCGGTGCTGCTTGCGATAGGTCGCGAGCGGCA
>DATABV010000196.1:0-16523 GCA_036259395.1 Thermoleophilaceae bacterium
GCGGGGCCGCGGGCGGGAGGAACCCGCGGCCCCGCGATAGCGACTTAGGCGCCGGCAGGCGGCGGGACGCGGTGCTCGATGACGTCGCGAGCGAACGGGACGATCTCGGCCAACACCAATGCGAGAACGAGCGGATCCGCCGCCGCGCGGACCAGGCCGGCGAGGACGTCGGCGATCCACCGCTCGGCCGTCTCGATGCCGAACCGCTCGGCAAGGCAGACCAAGCACTCCTGGGTGCTGAGCTCGTGGTCGAGGGCGGTGCCGCAGGTCAGGCAGCCCTTGGGCTGGCCGTGTGGGCGGCCGACGCTGCGCTGGTTGTGGCGGTCAAGCCAAGCCCGAAACTCCGGGCGATCAGTCAGGGGCATCTCGGTACCTCCATCTGTTGGAGGCGACCGGACCAGGACAGCGACAAACACCGCCACGGCGATACCGTGCGGGCGCGTCTGAGTCTCGGCTCGGGCGCCACGCCCCCGGCCTGTGCAACCAGGCGCGGGGGCACTTATCTATCGAACGCCGCCGAACCTAGACGCCGCCTGCAGATATGGCAAGGGCTTCGCCGCCGTCGTCACTGCGCTGTAACGGTCGGCAGATCCGAAGCGTCGCTAGGTGCGGCCTCGTCAAACGCGGCAGCGAGGCGCTTGGCCGCATCACGACGCGGCTTGTAAGCGAGGTACTTCTGCGTCGTCTGAATATCCGCGTGGCCCATCCACTCCATGACCTCGCGCGGATCGCCGGCGCGGATCGCGTGAGTGCCGAAGGTGTGGCGTAGATCGTGGAAGCGAAGCTCGCGCAAGCCAGCCGCGCGCAGCGATGCCTTGTAGCGGACGCCGAACGACTTCTCGCCCAGGTGACGGCCGAGCGGATCGCAGAAGACGAGATCGCGGTCGCCGGTGAACCGGTCGCGCTTGCGTAGCCCATCGAGCGCTTCGCCGACCTCGGGCATCAGCGGCACCGCCCTCCCTCGCCCGCTCTTCGGCGTCCCCTCCAAGCCGCTGCTCCAGCTGCGTCGGACACGGATCGTCGCGAGACCCACGTCGACGTCCTCCCAACGGAGGCCAAGCAGCTCGCCGCGTCGCAGGCCGGTGAAGGCTGCGGTCAGATAGAGCACGCCGTCCTGGTGGTTCGCGGCCGCGGCGACCAGCGCCATGACCTCGTCGCGTGAGAAGACGTCGATCCCGGCGCGACGCGGCAACCGCGGGCGCTCGACGACCGCCAACGGATTGCGCGGCAGGCCGTGGACCTTCATCGCCCGCTTGAAGATCGCGTGCAGAACCACGAGGTACTTCTGCAGCGTCCGGTTCGACAGCTCGCGCTCGCGGGCGAAGTAGACCTTCCACGCCTCGAAGCCCTCCGGTGTGAACTCCTCGAGCCGGCGGTCGCCGAACGACCCGTTGAGGATGCGGACCATCATCGAGTAGTCAGCGACCGTCCTCGGCTTGCAGGCGCGCTGCCGCTCGACATACACCAGCCACTCGGCGGCCGCCTCGGCGAAGGTCGCGCCCGTGCGCACCATCCCGGCCAGCTCGCCACGACGCGCCTCGGCCAGCGTCGAGTCGAGCCACTCCTGCGCCAGCGCCTTGGTGAAGTGGCCCGCCTCCGGCCGACCGCGCCGCGTCCACGCCGGGCCCAGCTTCTTCTGGACCTGGCGGCCGTCAGGCAGGCGGTACTTCGCGAACCAGACCGGTCCACGCTTGCGGTCGACCCGGAAGACGTGGCCGCTGACCGGCCGGCTGATCCCCATCCTCATCCCCTCAACCTCGGGGATCTCGGGACATATTGGGGACACGGTTTGCATCGAGGCCGTTACAGCCGACGCACAACCCTGTGTTTTGCAGGCGCTTTCGAGCGCCCCCGGCTGGATTCGAACCAGCGACCTGCGGATTAGAAGTCCGCTGCTCTATCCAGCTGAGCTACGGGGGCCTGGTTGAATGATCGCCTCTACGCGGGATGTTGTCGAACGATGTCCCGCTACCCACGAGGGAGACGCTGAGATGAAGCTCTACACCTGCGGACAGAAGGGCAAGGGCGGCAGCCTGCCCTGGCCCGTCACCCACGCGTGCGGCGCGGCGATGAAGGCGCTCGACGCGGCTGGCTATGACTACGAGTTGCAGGCGGTCCCCGGCTACCGCCTGCTCCCCTGGACCCGCCGCGGCGAGGCCCGTGCCGAGATCCGCCGGCTGACCGGCCAGGACAACGTCCCTGTCCTGCTGCTCGACGACGGCACCGCAATCGCCGGCTCGGGCAAAATTGTCGAGTGGGCGCGGGCGCAGCCGAAGACCGTGTAGCGCGTACCGCACCGCGCAAAAGGCGCGCTCCCTCCAATCGGGACGACTGGATTCGAACCAGCGACCCCCTGCTCCCAAAGCAGGTGCGCTACCAGGCTGCGCCACGTCCCGAAGACGTCGAGTGTAGGGCTCATGCGGTTCGTACACAACGCTCCGCTGGCTCAGGCGGCTGAGGGATTCGCATCGCCCGGCGGTGCCAATCGATCATTGGGCCTGGCCGGGCAGCAGGCATACGATGCCGCTGAGGGAATTACATCGTGGAGGCGGTCGAATCCCTCATCGGCGTCCTCGCCGAGGACCGCGATTGGACTCTGCCGATAGGGTGCCGCCGCGATGGCAGAGGTGCAGCCGCTGAAGACGCTTCGCTACGACGAGTCGGTCGTGGGCCCGCTCGACGGCGTGATCGCCCCGCCGTACGACGTGATCGACGCGACGCTGAGGGCGGAGCTGGTGGCGAAGTCGCCCTACAACGTCGTCGAGATCGACCTGCCGGTCGAGGGCAGCGAGGACGACCGCTACCTGCACGCCGAGACCCTGCTCGACCACTGGCGCACGCAGGGCGCGCTGGTCCAGGAGGACGAGCCGGCGTTCTGGGCGCTCGACCAGGAGTACACCGCTCCCGACGGCAGCAAGCAGCGGCGGCGCGGGTTCTTCGCCCGCGTGCGCGTCGAGGACTACGGCGCCGGCCGGATCCGCCCGCACGAGCGCACCCACCCCGGGCCGAAGGAGGACCGCCTGCGGCTGACGCGCGCGACGCGGGCGAACCTCTCCCCTATCTTCAGCCTCTTCCCCGACCCGAGCGGCGACGCGGCGGAGGTGCTCGCGGAGGCCGTCGCAGAGACCCCGTTCGCCTCGGCGACCGACCACGAGGGGACCGTCAACACCCTCTGGCGGATCGCCCACCCCGATCGCGTCGCGGCGCTCCAGGCGGCGCTCGCCGACGCCGAGCTGCTGATCGCCGACGGCCACCACCGCTACGAGACCGCGCGCGTCTACGCCGACGAGATCGGCGGCGAGGGCGACCACCGCTACGTCCTGATGTTCCTCTGCTCGCTCTCGGACCGCGGCCTGCTGGTCTTCCCCACCCACCGCCTGCTCAGCGGCCTCAAGGACGCCCCGGCCAAGCAGGAGGCGATCCGCGACACGCTGAAGCGCGACTTCGAGATCGAGCCCGTCGAGCGCGACCGGCTCGAGCCTGCCGGCGACGCGCAGGGCCGCGTCCAGCTCGGCTACATGGACTCCTTCCATCGCCAGCCGTTCCTGCTCACGCTCAAGGACCAGGCGATCGCCGACGCCGCGCTCGCCGGCATGCCGGAGCCCTACCGCCGGCTCGACACCGCGGTGCTCGAGGCGATCGTCCTCAAGGGCGCGCTCGGCATGAGCGAGGACGACATCTCGCACCTCAACGGCCTGGACTACTCGAAGAGCTTCGACGACGCGCTCGACGCCGTCGAGAGCGGCCGCTGCGACGCGGGCTTCTTCATGCGCGGCACGCCGGCCGAGCAGGTCAGCGAGGTCGCCGAGGCCGGCGTCTCGATGCCGCCGAAGTCGACCTACTTCTACCCGAAGATCCCCACGGGCCTGATCTTCAACCTGCTGCAATAGCCCTGTGAAGATCTACACGCGCAAGGGCGACGACGGGACGACCGGCCTCTGGTACGGAGGCCGTGTCGGCAAGGCCTCGCCGCGTCCCGAGGCCTACGGCTCGATCGACGAGGCGGCCTCGGCACTCGGCGTCGCGCGCGCCATCACCGAGCCCGGGTCCGAGCTGCACGACGACGTGCTGCGCTTCCAGAACGAGCTCTTCGTCGCCGGCGCCGAGCTGGCGACCGCGCCGAGCGCCGCCGACCGCCTCCAAGACGGCGTCTCGCGCGTCACCGAGGAGATGGTCGATCAGCTCGAGCAGGACATCGACCGCTACATGGACCGCGTCGACCTGCCGCCGAAGTTCGTGATCCCGGGCGGCAACGAGCTGTCGGCCCGGCTCGACGTCGCGCGCGCCGCGATCCGCCGTGCCGAGCGCCGCGTCAGTGCCCTACACGACGCCGGCGAGCTTGCCGACGACACGGTGCTGCGCTACCTCAACCGCCTTGCCGACGCCGTCTTCGCGCTCGCCCGCTTCGCCGACCGCCCCGATCCCGAGCTGTTCCAAGGCAGGGACGCGGGATGAAGCACGCGGTCGCACGGCGTGTCGCCGGAGACGGGCTGAAGCACCACATCGAGGTCGGCGGGCACGAGCTGACCTCCGACGAGCCCGAGCGGCTCGGCGGCACCGACGCCGGCCCGAGCCCGGAGGAGCTGCTCGCCGCGAGCCTCGCCTCGTGCAGCGCGATCACGCTCGAGATGTACGCGCGGCGCAAGGGCTGGGACGTCGGCGACGTCGTCGTCGAGGTCGACTACGAGCCGGCGCAGCGCGGGTCGCCGACGCGCTTCGCGATGTCGGTGCGGCTGCCGAAGGAGCTGCCCGAGGAGCAGCGCGAGCGCCTGATGCAGATCGTCGCCAAGTGCCCGGTCCACCGGACGCTGGAGGGCGAGGTCATGTTCGACGAGAAGCTCGAGCTCTTCTAGCTCGCGCCCTTGCTCTTCGCGAGGCGGCCGACCTCCTTGCCGAACGCCGCCTCGACCTCGCGCGTCATCGTCAGCCCGAACATCGCCTGGACCGCCTGCGCCGCGACCGGCCGCAGGCCCTCGATCGACCGCATCACCTCCGGCCAGCGCTCCTCCGGGTAGCCGGCCTCGGTGAACGGCTTCCAGACCTCGGTCAGGTAGAGCTGGACGAAGGTGCGCGCGATCGACTCGCAGCGCTCGTTGACCTTCGCCATCACGGCGATCGCCGCGTCGAGCGACACGCCGTTGGACACGACCTCCTCAGCGAGGTCGAGCAGCGACGGCACCGGCGCCTCGTAGCGGTCGCCGCCGAGCGCGACCAGCGCCCCGTGCCGTTCGGCCTGAGCAAGCATCTCCTCGCCGCCGGCTCCGCCGAAGCGCTCGAGCAGCTCGTCGCGCGTGAAGACCTGGGACGGCTCGGCGGCGAACGGGGCGCGTACGACCTCGCCGAACCCGAGCAGCTGCTGGGCCGGACCTCCGGTCGTCGCGAGCAGCCGCTTGATCCCACGCAGGTTGAACCCCTCGGCCTGCAGCTCCTGGATCAGCTTGAGCCGTGCGACGTGCTCGGGCCCGTAGTAGCCGACCCGGTCGCGCACCTCGGGCGGCGGCAGCAGCCCGCGCGCCTGATGCGAGCGGATCGTGCGTACCGTCATGCCGGTCTCGCGCCCGAGCTCGTCGATGGTCAGCTCCTGCGGAGACGACCCATTACTCACCATGACCCGATGCTACCACGACCAACGTTACATCAAGTGATGTCACGTGGTACGATGGGACAATGATTCGCGATCTTCTCTACGCTGGCGCCGCTTCGCCCCCGGCCGGAGGCGCCGCGACCGGCGAGATCGCGCTCGCCACAGTCAGCGCCACGCTGCTCACGCTCGGCCTGCTCTACCTCGGGGACGGACACCGTCGCGGCACCGTCTCGGTACTGGGCAAGGTGGCCGCGTTCGCGACGCGCGTCTCCGGCCAGCCCGGCTGGGCCGCGTTCCCCGCCGCGCTGGCGACGCTCTCGCTGCTCACGGCGGTGATCGGCATGTACTGGGACATCGCGCTCCACGTCAACGTCGGCCGCGACGAGGGGCCGCTCGCCAATCCCGCCCACTACTTCATCCTCGCCGGGCTCTACGGCATCTTCGCCGCCGGGTTCTTCGCGATGGTCCTGCCGAAGGAGAAGCCGAGCGCGAGCTCGGTCAGGCTCGGCAAGGACTGGCACGCCCCGCTCGGCGGCGTCCTGATCTGCGCCTGCGGCGCGTTCGCGCTGCTGGGGTTCCCGCTCGACGACGTCTGGCATCGCCTGTTCGGCCAGGACGTGACGCTCTGGGGGCCGACGCACCTGATGCTGATCGGCGGCGCGTCGATGACGCTGGTCGGGATCGCGGTGCTGCAGACCGAGTCTCGCCGCTCGATGGCGGCGGCTGGCAAGACGCTCGACGAGGCGCCGTGGCTCCACAAGCTGCGTCTCGTCGCCCTGACCGGCGGCCTGCTGCTCGGCATGTCGACCTTCCAAGCCGAGTTCGACTTCGGCATCGGGCAGTTCCGGCTGATCTTCCAGCCGATGCTGATCATGCTCGCCGCCGGCGTCGTTCTGGTCGCCGCGCGGATCTGGCTCGGACGCGGCGCCGCACTCGGCGCGGTGCTCTTCTTCATCCTCGTGCGCGGCTTCCTCGCCGTGCTGGTCGGCCCGATCCTCGGCGAGACCACGCCCCACTTCCCGCTCTACATCGCGTCCGCGCTGGTAGTCGAGCTGGTCGCGCTGGCGATCGCCGCCGACCGGCGTCCGCTGGCCTTCGGCCTTTGGGCAGGCGTCCTGATCGGAACCGTCGGCCTCGCCGCAGAGTGGGGCTTCAGCCAGCTGTGGATGCCGCTGCCCTGGACCGCGGCGCTGTTCCCCGAGGGCGCGCTGCTCGGCTTCGCGACCGCCGTCTGCGCCGCGCTGATCGGCGCCTGGGTCGGTGCCCATCTCGCCTCGGAGACGATCCCGCGCACGCCGTCGCTGCGCGCCGCCGGGGCGATCGCCGCGGCCGGCGTCGGCGCGATGGTGCTGTGGGCGCTCTACACCCCTCCCGGCCCGCCGACGACGGTCGCCGTGACGACGCGCGACATCGACCGCGGCGCCGAGCGGACGATTGCGGCCACGGTCCGCTTCGACCCACCGAACGCCGCCGAGGACGCCGAGTGGCTGACGGCGACCGCCTGGCAGGGCGACGGGCTCGTCGTCGACCGCCTCGAGCGCGTGCGCGAGGGCGTCTACCGCACGACCGAGCCGATCCCCGTCCACGGCAACTGGAAGTCGATGATCCGCCTCCAGCGCGGCAACGCGATCGATGCGGCGCCGATCTTCCTTCCGGACGACCCGGCGATCCCCGCGCCCGAGGTGCCCGCTCCCGCCCAGTTCACGCGCGAGTTCGTGCCCGACAGCGAGGTGCTCCAGCGCGAGCAGAAGACCGACGTCGCGGGGACGCTGACGGCAATCGCCTACTCGGTGGTCGCGGCGATCGCGCTCTCGCTGCTGGCACTGCTGGCGTGGGGACTGCACCGCCTCGCCCTCACCTCCGGCACGCCGCCGCGCTCGCGCGCGTCGCGGAAGGCAGATCGACCGGCGATACTGGCGGCGCGGCGATGACCTCCGCCTCCGTCCCAGCCCCGTCGGCTGTTCCCGATGTCGACCATGTCGACGTCCTGATCGTCGGCGCCGGCCTCAGCGGCATCGGCGCGGCCTACCACCTCCAGACCAAGCTCCCGGGCAAGAGCTACGCGATCCTCGAGGGCCGCGACGCGATCGGCGGCACCTGGGACCTGTTCCGCTATCCCGGCATCCGGTCGGACTCGGACCTCCACACGCTCGGCTACGCGTTCAAGCCCTGGACGGACGAGAAGGCGATCGCCGACGGCCCGGCGATCCTCGCTTACATCCGCCAGACCGCGCGCGAGAACGGGATCGACCGGCGGATCCGCTTCGGCCACCGCGTCGTGCGCGCCGAGTGGTCGAGCGCGGACGCCCGCTGGACGGTCGAGGCAACCCGCAGCGACGACGGCGCGACGGTCGCGATGACTTGCGACTTCCTCTTCGCCGCCGGCGGCTACTACCGCTACGACGAGGGCTTCACCCCCCACTTCGAGGGGCGCGAGCGCTTCCAGGGCCAGATCGTCCATCCACAGCAGTGGCCGGAGGACCTCGACTACGCGGGTAAGCGCGTCGTCGTGATCGGAAGCGGCGCGACGGCGGTCACGCTCGTCCCCGCGATGGCCGAGGAGGCGGCGCACGTCACGATGCTGCAGCGCTCGCCGACCTACATCGTCTCGGTCCCGTCGCGCGACCCGATCGCCAACGCCCTGCGCCGAGTGCTGCCGAATCGCGTCGCCTACTCGGTCGCGCGGCGCAAGAACGTCGCGCTGCAGGCGCTCGTCTACAAGCTCAGCCGGCGTCGCCCCGGCATCGTCCGCCGGCTGATCCGCGCCGCGGTCAAGCGTCAGCTGCCCGACGGCTACGCGGTCGACACCCACTTCAAGCCGCACTACGACCCCTGGGACCAGCGGCTCTGCGTCGTCCCCGACGGAGACCTCTTCAAGGCGATCTCGTCGGCCCGGGCGTCGATCGTCACCGACCGGATCGCGAGCTTCACCGAGCGCGGCGTCGCGCTCGCCTCGGGGACCGAGCTCGAGGCGGACATCGTCGTCACGGCAACCGGTCTCAACCTGGTCGCGTTCGGTGGTGTCGAGTACGTCGTCGACGGCGAGCCGGTCGTCCTCGCCGACACGTTCGCCTACCGCGGAGCGATGCTCAGCGGCGTGCCGAACTTCGCGTTCGCCGTCGGCTACATCAACGCGTCCTGGACCCTGAAGGTCGACCTGGTCTGCGACTGGCTCTGCCGGCTGCTCGCTCACATGGACTCGCACGGCTACGCGCAGGTCGTCCCGGTCAACGACGACACGGACCTGCCGCGCCGCCCGCTGCTCGACTTCTCCGCCGGCTACGTCCAGCGGGCGCTCGACAGCTTCCCGAAGCAGGGCCCCGCCGCGCCGTGGCGGATGAGCATGAGCTACCGCGAGGACGTGCGCAACCTGCGCGACAGCGAGCTGGTCGACGGCACCCTGCGCTTCACGCGCCGCCCGGCGGTCGAGCGCCAGCCGGACGGCGTCGCGGCCTAGCCGCCCGCCCGCTTCTCCCACATCTGTATCTCGCCGAGGCTGCGATAGCCGAGCCGCTCGTAGACCGGGCGACCGAGGTCGGTCGCCTGCAGCGTCGAGGTCGTCCGCCCGCGCTCGCGCGCGTCGGCCATCGCCTGGCCCATCAGCGCACCGGCCAGTCCGCGGCCGCGTGACAGCTCGCGCGTGGCGACCAGCCAGACGCTGCAGTCGTCGCCGTGGTCGAACGTGACGAGGCCGGACGCGAGCTCGCCGTCCTCCTCGACTCCGTAGAGGTAGAGGCCGTCGCGCGCCTCGAGGCGATCGAGCGCCTTCGCAAAGGCGTCGCGCATGCCGTAGGCATCGTCGTTGAGGCGGGCGAGCTCGATCGGATCGAGCTCGCGCGTGAAGCCTGTGGGCGCGGGCGGCCGCTCGATCGAATCCAGGTCGAGAACCATCGCCTCGGGGTCGGCGTCGAGCACGTGGCCGCGGTCGGCCAGCAGCGCCGCGGTCTGCTCGTCGGAGTCGGGTACCCAGACGGTCCAGGCGGCGATGCCCGCGGCGGCGTAGGCAGCCTCGATCTCGTCGTAGGCGTCGCGCAGCGCGTCGCGATCCCAGTAGACGACGTCGTTGACGATCGAGCGGTCGGGCACGCGCGGTGTGATCGTCGTGACGAGCCCGTCGCGCTCGGCGACGCGCATCCCGTCCGACGCGCCGTCGATCGTCCGTGACCATTGGGCGAGGCTCGCGATCAGCCGCCGCCAGCCCTCTGCGTCGTCGATCTGCGCCATGGCGCGATCATACGTCGCGTGCCGACCGCCGCCGAGCTGCGCGAGCTACTGCTGACCCCCGAGCAGGCGGCCGCGATGGACGCGCCCGGGCGGACCGACGCCGCCGTGCTGGTGCCTATCTTCCACCGCGACGGGGACCCGGTCGCCGTCTTCACCGAGCGCAGAGCGGACCTGCGCCGTCATGCAGGCGAGATCTCGTTTCCCGGCGGCCGACAGGACTTCCCCGACGAGGACCTGCGGACGACCGCCCTGCGCGAGGCCGAGGAGGAGATCGGGCTCGAGCGCGACGACGTCGAGCTGGTCGGCGCGCTGCCGCCGGTCGGCACCTTCGTGACCGGCTACCGCGTCTTTCCGTTCGTCGGGCTGATCGAGCCGGGCCGTGCCTGGGTGCCGCAGGAGACCGAGGTCGCCCAGGTCCTCGAGCTGTCGCTGGCCGACCTAGTGCGCGGCTATGAGAGCAAGCGGCTCACGCGCCGCGGCGTCCCGATCAAGACACCGACCTACACGGTCGACGGCCATCTCGTCTGGGGCGCCACGGCACGCATCGTCCAGCACCTGCTCAGACGGCTGGAGCCTCTGCTCTAGACGTCCTTCTCGACCGGCACGTCGACGAGGTTCCCCCACTCGGTCCAGGAGCCGTCGTAGTTCTTGACGTCCTGCTGGCCGAGCAGCTCGTGCAGCACGAACCAGGTGTGTGCCGAGCGCTCGCCGATCCGGCAGTAGGCGATCGTCTCCCCGTCGAGCACGCCCTTGCCGCCGTAGAGCTCACGCAGGTCGTCGGCCGACTTGAAGGTGCCGTCCTCGCGCACCGCCTGCGCCCACGGCACCGATGCGGCGCCGGGGATGTGGCCCCCGCGCTGGGCGCCCTCCTGCTCGTATCCCGCCATCGCGATCAGCTCGCCGGAGTACTCCTGCGGCGAGCGCACGTCGACCAGGTTGGTGCCCTTGCCGAGCGCCGCGAGGACCTCGTCGCGCTTGGCACGGATCGCATCGTCGCCGGGTTTGGCCGTAAAGGACGCGGCGGGGTAGCTCGGCGCGTCGGACGTCACCGGCCGGCCCTCGGAGATCCACTTCTCGCGTGGCCCGTTCATCAGCTTGACGTTGTCGTGGCCGTAGTACTTCAGGTACCAGTACGTATAGGCGGCGAACCAGTTGTTGCGGTCGCCGTAGAGGACGATCGTGTGGTCGTTGGAGATGCCGCGGCTGCCGAAGAGCTCGCCGAAGGCCTGCGGTCCGAGAAAGTCGCGCTTGACCTGGTCCTGGAGGTCGGTCTTCCAGTCGAAGCCGATTGCGCCTGGGATGTGGGCCTCCGCGTAGAGCGCCGGGTTCTCGTCGACCTCGACGATCCGGATGCTGTCGTCGTCGAGGTGGTCCTCGACCCACTGGGTCTCCACCAGGACGTCCTTGGCGTACTCGGCCATTGGTCCTCCTTGCTCGCCTATGAAAATCTGTAAACCCGGTCGGGTTTCGCCTATATATGTAGCAGGCTATGTCCGGCGTTCGACGACCGCCGGTTGAGCGCCGGCTAGCTTGGGAAATGTGTCTATCGAGATGACCGCGTTGGCCACGGCGGACCTCGATCGGGCGGCGACCGCCGTACAGGCACTGCTGGACGAGCGCGGCGTGGGCTTCGGCTCCGAGACAGACGCGTCGCGCTTCGTCGTCGACCCGGTCCCGCGTGTGGTCGAGCCGGAGCAGTGGCAACTGCTCCGTCGCGGCCTGCCCCAGCGTGGCCGGGCGCTCGCCGCGTTCACCGCCGACGTCTACGGGGAGCGTGCCATCTGCGCTGCCGGCGTCGTGCCGGAGCGAGTGGCGAAATCGGCCGAGTACTTCGAGCCGGACCTGGCCGATCTGCCACCGGCGCGCTGCGGCTGGGTCGCCGGCTTCGACTTGGTGGCTGAGGGCGACGGCGCCCCGATGGTGCTCGAGGACAACCATGCGCACGCCATCTGGGATCGCCTACGCGATCGCCGTGCGCGACGCCGTCGACGCGGCCGCGCCGGTCGACCCGCCACCGAACCGGCTCGACCCGCGCGACGCGCTGCCGTTGCTCGCCGATGCGCTGCGCGCGTCGGCGCCGGAAGGCGTCGAGCGCCCATCGGTCGCGCTGCTCTCCGACGGGCCGTCGAACAGCGCCTGGTACGAGCACCGTGCCCTCGCGGCCGCGCTCGACATCCCGATCGTCCGGGAAGACGACCTGGCGGTCCACGACGGCCGTCTCCACATGCGCCGCGACGGGGCGCGTACGCAGCCGGTCGACGTGATCTACCGGCGCACCGACGAGGACCGCCTGCGCGGAGCCGACGGAGAGCCGACCTGGCTCGCCGGCAAGCTGCTCGAGCCGCTGCGCGCCGGCACGCTCGCGGTGGTCAATCCGTTCGGAGCGGCGGTCGCAGACGACAAGCTCGTACACGCCTACGTCGACGACATGATCCGCTTCTACTGCGGCGAGGAGCCGCTGCTGAAGTCCGTTCCCAGCTACGACCTCGGCAACCCCGCGATCTTCGACGACGTCTTCGAGCGCCTCGACGAGCTCGTCGTCAAGCCGCGCAGCGGCCACGGCGGCGAGGGCGTCGTCGTCTGTCCGCGCGTCAGCCCGCAGGCGCGCGACGCCGTCCGTCGTGCGGTCGCCGCGGACCCCGACGGCTACATAGCCCAGGAGCCCGTTGACCTCTCGACCGAGCCGACCGTCTGCGACGGCCGGCTCGAGCCGCGCCACGTCGACCTGCGACCTTTCGCGATCGCCGTCGGCGACGCGGTGGTCACCGCGCCGGTCGCGCTGACGCGCGTAGCCCTGGAGCGCGGCGCCCTGATCGTCAACAGCTCGCGCAACGGCGGCGGCAAGGACACATGGCTGCTGAGCTGACCGCGAGCCGTCCGCTGATCGGCGTCACGACCTCCGAGGTCAGGTTCGCCGCGCGTATCCAGCAGACCGCTCAGTCGGAGCCGCCGCGGCGCGAGATGGCGCTCGGACTGACCTACCTGCTGGCGATCGAGGCCGCGGGCGGGCTGCCGGTCGTGATGCCACCGCTCGAGCTCGAGGCGATCGAGCCGCTGCTCGACCGGCTCAGCGGCATCTGCCTCTCCGGCGGACCGGACCTCGACCCGACCGCCTACTCCGAGCAGCCTCACCCCCACCTCGGCCCGACCGAGCCCGATCTCGACCGCTTCGAGCTCGAGCTGGCGCGCCGAGCGGACACGCGCGGGTTGCCGATCCTGGCGATCTGCCGCGGCATGCAGGCGCTCAACGTCGCGCGTGGCGGATCGCTGCACCAGCACCTGCCGGACCGCCCCGGCGTGGCGATCGACCACCGCCAGCGCGAGGGGGGCGACCACGCGATCCACGACGTGACGATCGCCCCGGGCAGCCGCCTGGCGCGCCTGATGCGCCGGGATGCGGCCGAGGTCAACTCCTTCCACCACCAGGCGATCCACCGGATCGGCAGCGGTCTGCGGGCGGTCGCCTGGTCGCCGGACGGCGTGATCGAGGGCATCGAGGCACCGGCGCGTGACTTCGTCGTCGGCGTCCAGTGGCACGCCGAGAGCCTCGTCGAGCTGCGCGAGCAGGCGCGGCTGTTCCGCGGTCTGGTCGAGGCCGCGAACCGCTTCGAGGGTCGCGACGCCGGGGCGCGCGCAGCATGAACGACCGACTCCCCGACTGGGCGGTCTGGCAGGGGGGTGACGAGTACACGCTCGGAGCAGAGGAGGAGCTGATGCTGCTCGAGCCCCACGACTGGTCGCTCGCCCAGCAGATCGATCGCGTGCTGCCGCAGCTCCCTTCGTCGAGTGGAGGACCACGTGACGCGCGAGACCCACACGTCGGCGCTCGAGCTGAGCACCGGCGTCCATGCGACCGCCGCTGCCCTGCGGGAGGAGCTGATCTCGCTGCGCACCCGGCTCGGGCGCGAGCTGTCGCTGCTCGGCCTGCGGGCGGCAAGCGCCGGCACGCATCCCTCGACGGTCTGGCACGAGACCGTCGTCTCGACCGGTCCGCGCTACGAGGCGGTCTACGGCTCGATGCGCGAGCTGGCCCGTCGCGAGCCGACCTTCGGCCTGCACGTCCACGTGGCCGTGCGCGGCCCGGCCGAGGGCATCCGCCTGTTCAACCGGATGCGCGTCCATCTGCCGCTGCTGCTGGCGCTGTCGGTCAACTCGCCGTTCTGGCAGGGCCGCGACACCCGCCTCGCCTCGGCCCGCACACCGCTGTTCCAGGCCTTTCCGCGCGTCGGCATCCCGCGTGCGTTTCGCGACTACGAGGACTGGGTCGGGGCGGTCGACCTGCTGATCCGCTGCGACGCGTTCCCCGACCCGACCTTCCTCTGGTGGGACGTGCGACCGCAGCCGCGCTTCGGGACCGTCGAGGTGCGCGTCCTCGACGCGCAGACGACGGCCAGCGAGTCGGCCGCCCTGGCGGCGCTGGTGCAGTGCATCGCCCGGCTCGAGGTCGAGGAGGGATACGTCGCTACCGAGCTGATCGGGGCGCAGGAGGCGCTCGAGGAGAACCGCTTCATCGCGGCGCGCGACGGCATGGACGCTCGCCTGATCGACCCGCTCGACGAGTGCCGCACGCCGGTGACCGAGCACCTCGACCGGCTGCTCGAGGCCAGTGCCCCGCACGCCGCCGCTCTTGGCTGCGAGCGGGAGCTCGAGCTGGTCGAGGCGATGGCGCGCCAGACCGGCGCCAAGCGGCAGCTCGCGCTGGCGCGCGACGAGGGCCGCCTGCCAGGGTTGGTCGAGGCGCTCGCCGACCGCTTCCTGGCCGACCTGGAGCCGCCTGCGGCGGAGGGCGGGGCGCCCGCCGCGACGGCGGCGTAGCTAGAACGGCGGACCGTCGGAGGGCCCGCGCGGGCGCAGGCGCTCCTCGGCGGCGAGCTCCTCGCGCAACCCGTCCTCGGTCAGCTCGGGCCGGCCCGAGGCGCGTCGACGCTCGTTGTTGGCCTCGAGCATCTGGTCGACGTCGTCGAGCTCGAGCTCGATCTCCAGCTCGACCGACCGCGTCGGCTTCCAGTCGACCTGCTCGGCGCCGGAGCCCGGATACCACTTGCCGATCGCCAGCAGGATCAACACCCCGGCGATCAGGCTGCCCGTCACCAGCCACGCGAACTCGTCCATCGACCGAGTCTAGACCGCCGGTCCAGAGCCGTGTCGGCCCTAGACTGCCGCCGATGATCGACTTCGAGCTGACCGACGAGCAGCGGCTGGTGCGCGACACCGCACGCGAGTTCGCCGACAACGAGATCGTGCCGCGCGCCCGCGACAACGACCGCTCGGGCCGCTTCGACACCGAGCTGGTCGGGAAGCTCGCCGACATCGGCTTCATCGGGCCGATCCTGCCTGAGGAGTACGGCGGCCGCGGGATCGACTACCGCACCTACGGGCTGATCGTCGAGGAGATCGGCCGCGCGGACTCCTCGGCGCGCACGGTCGTGTCGGTCAACACCTCGCTGGTCGGCTCGGCGATCGCCAAGTGGGGAACCGAGGAGCAGAAGCAGAGCTTCATCCCGGGGATCTGCTCCGGCGAGGCGCTCGGCTGCTTCGGCCTGACCGAGCCCGATACGGGCTCGGACGCGGCGAACCTCAGCACGCGCGCGGAGCGGGTCGACGGCGGCTGGCGGATCACCGGCCAGAAGCAGTGGATCTCGCTCGGCAATCACGCCAAGTTCGCGCTGATCTTCGCCCAGACCGACCCGGAGAAGGCGCACCGCGGGCTCGGCGCGTTCCTCGTTCCGACCGACTCCCCCGGCTTCTCGTCGGCTGAGATCCACGGCAAGCTCGGCCTGCACGCATCCGACACGGCGGAGCTCGCGCTCGACGGCGTCGAGGTCGGTGACGACGCGCTGCTCGGTGAGGTCGGAGACGGCTTCAAGGTCGCGATGAGCGCACTCGACTCGGGCCGGTTCAGCGTGTCGGCCGGTTGCGTCGGCATCTGCCAGGGCTGCGTCGACGCCTCGACCTCCTACGCCAAGGAGCGCGTCCAGTTCGGCCGCCCAATCGCCGCCTTCCAGCTCGTGCAGGCGATGATCGCCGACATGGTCGTCGACACCCATGCGGCGCGCAGCCTGGTGTGGAAGGCCGCGTGGCTCAAGGACACCGGGCAGCCGAACACGCTCGAGACCTCGGTCGCCAAGCTGTTCTCCACCGAGGCGGCGATCCGCAGCGCGAACACCGCGATCCAGGTCCACGGCGGGTCCGGGTACGTCGACGATCACCCCGTCGAGCGCTACCTGCGCGACGCCCGCGTCACGACCCTCTACGAGGGCACGTCGCAGATCCAGAAGCTGATCATCGGTCGCCTGACGACCGGGATCAACGCGATGACCTGAGTCGCGGCGGCGCGAGCGCGGCCCAGGCGGCGTCCGCGAGCGCCGGCTCGGCGTCCGCCAGGAGCGACCGGGGGGAACGCCCCGACTCGAGCACGCCCCGCGCGTACTCCTGCGCCGGCCCCCACCAGATCGCGCACAGCAACGGGATCTCGAGGTCGCGGATCGCCCCGTCCGCGGCCAGCGGCGCATGCCACTCCGCGAGGGCCGCGAAGAACCGCTTGTTCAGCACGGCGACGTCGCCTTTGCTGACGGCGACGACCTCGGCCTCGCGCCGCCGCATCAGGAACCGCGCTCGCGCCCGGTTGGCCTCGACCCAGCCGAGGTGGTGGGCGACGCCGGCGCGAACGCCGGCCTCGGCGTCCTCGTCGCGCAGCGCGGCGAGGAGCCCGCGC
>DATABV010000197.1:0-13067 GCA_036259395.1 Thermoleophilaceae bacterium
CGGGCGGCGTTGGCGCCCGCCGCGCCGTGGACGCCGCCGCCGGGGTGCGCGGATGCCCCCGCGAGGAAGAGCCCGCGGATCGGCGTCTCCGCGCGACCGAGGCCCGGCACCGGTCGGAAGACCAGCTGCTGGTGGATCTGCGCCGTACCTGAGTTCACCGCCCCGCCGACGAGGTTCGAGTTGGCCGCCTCGAGCCGCCGCGGGGTGAACACGTGGCGCGCGCGGATCAGCGCCCCAAAGCCCGGCGCCCGCCGCTCGATCTCCGCCTCGATCCGCGCGACGAACAGCTCGACCTCGCGCTCGTCCCAGCTGCCGGTGAGCTCGCCGCGAGCGTCGCCCTTCACGCGCTGCGGGACGTGGGTGTATGCCCAGGCGGTCTCACGGCCGGGGGGCTGGCGCGTCTCGTCGACCATCGAGTACTGGCCGACGACGAGGAACGGGCGGTCGGCGATCAGCCCGCGCGACAGCTGCGCCGTCGTCTCGGTCAGGTGGTCCATCCCGTCGGCGACGTGGATCGTTCCGGCGCGGCGCGCGTCCTCGGCGATCCAAGGGATCGGCGCGTCGAGCGACCAGTCGACCTTGACCGTCGAGTTGTCGTACTGGAAGGAGCGCAGGTCGTCGACGAAGCCGGCCGGCAGATGCTGCTCGCCGACGAGGTCGCGGAAGAGCGCCGGCGCGCCCGCGCCGGCCAGCACCGCTCTGCCTGCTGCGATCTCCTGCCCGTCGGCGGTGCGGACGCCGACCGCCCGCCGACCGCGCACCAGGACGCGCTCGACCTGCCGACCGCACTCCACCTGGCCGCCGTGCCCACGCAGCCGATCGACCAGCGCGGCGGTCAGGCGCCCCGCGCCGCCCTCGGGGACGGGGAAGCCGTGCTGCTGGCCGAGCCCGCAGAGGACCCAGCCGAACAGGGCGCCGCCGGCCGACTCGGGAGTGAGATCCGCGTGCAGGGCGTTGCCGGCGAGCAGCCACGCGCCGCCGTCGCCGCGGAAGCGCTCCTCCGCCAGGCGCCGCACCGGCATCACCGCGAAGCGGCCGAAGCGCAGCAGCCCACGGGGCCCGAGCGCCGCCGCCAGTCGGGCGCCGCCGCGCAGCGGCGGGAACGGGCTCAGCAGCGCGTCTATGAACGGCGCGCCGGCCCGCTCCCAGTACGCATAGAGCGATCGCCAGGCGTCGCCGTCGCCGGGCGCGAAGCGCTCGAGCATCGCCGCCGTCTCGTCGATGGTCGCCGCGATCCCGGCACACGATCCGTCGGCCTGCGGGTGCGCCACCGAGAGCTCCGAACGGCGCCAGCGCAGGCCCTGCCGCTCGAGCCCCAGCGCGCGGATCGCCGGCGAGGCGGCGGCGAGCGGATAGAAGGCGCTGAACAGGTCGCTGGTGAAGCCCGGCTCGGTGATCTCGCCGCTCTTGACAGCGCCTCCGGGCAGGTCCTGCGCCTCGACCACGAGGACGCTCCACCCGCGCTCGGCGAGCATGTTCGCCGCGACCAGCCCGTTGTGGCCGGCGCCGATCACGACCGCGTCGAAGTCTCCGGGCACGACTCCCCTATACCCGCGCGCCCGACCGCGAAGCCGGTTTCTCCGGCGACGAGCCGGGGTAGCGATCTGCCGTGGCCACGAACGAGCGCTTCATGCCGGTGCCTCCAGAGGCGGTCTGGGACGCACTCGCCGACGCGGGCGGCTACGGCTACTGGGTCGTCGGCTCGAAGGAGATCCGCGACGCCGACCCCGAGTGGCCGGCGCCCGGATCGAAGTTCCACCACACGATCGGCTTCGGCCCGTTCGAGATCAAGGACCACACCGTGTCGCTCGAGGCCGAGCGTCCCAAGCTCCTGACGCTGCGTGCGAAGGGCCGCCCGCTCGGCACGGCGCGGGTCACGCTAACGATGACCGAGCTCGACGGCGGCACGCTCGTCCGGATGATCGAGAACCCTGACGGGCTCTCGTCGCTGCTCGCGATCAACCCTGTCGTCCAGCTGCTGACGTTCGGCCGCAATGCCGAGTCGCTGATGCGGCTCGAGGAGCTGGCACAGCGGCGCAACGGGTCGCTCGACCGGCCGGCGGCATGACCTCGCCGACGAGCCCGAACGAGTCTGTCTGGATCGACACCGGCCCGCCGCAGCCGGAGTTGGCGCGCCTCGACGGGCCGGCGCGCGCCGACGTCGTCGTGATCGGCGGCGGCATCGTCGGGCTGACGACGGCGCTGCTGCTCCAGGAGGCGGGTTCGCAGGTGGTGCTGCTCGAGGCTCAGCGGATCGCGCGCGGCGTCAGCGCGTACACGACCGCCAAGGTCTCCTCGCAGCACGGCTTGAAGTACGCCGAGCTCGCCTCGAAGCACGGCCCGGACGCCGCGCGCACCTACGGCCAGGCCAACGAGGCGGCGCTGGCGTGGATCGCCGACCGCGTCGACCGCCACGGCATTGACTGCGACTTCCGCCGCCAGCCGTCCTTCGCGTACGTGGCCGACGGCTCGCAGCGGCGGCAGGTCGAGGACGAGACGCGCGCCGCGATCGCCGCCGGCCTGCCGGCCAGCCTGACCGACGCGACGCCGCTTCCATACCCGGTCGCGGCGGCGGTGCGCTTCGACGACCAGGCCGAGTTTCACCCGCGCAAGTACCTGCTCGCGCTCGCCGAGCAGTTGACCGCCGCCGGCGGGCAGATCTACGAGCGCTCGCACGCCGTCGAGGTCGACGCCGACCGTGACGAGGTCGCGGTCAAGACACCCGGGGGCCGCCTGACCGCCGGCCACGCCGTAGTCGCGACTCACTACCCGTTCCTCGATCGCTCGTTCTCGTTCGCGCGCGTCAGCGCGCAGCGTTCCTACGCGATCGCCTGCCGGATCGCCGGCTCGCCGCCGGAGGGCATGCACATCAGCGGCGACTCCCCGACGCGCTCGATCCGCGCGATACCGGTCGGCGGCGAGGAGCTGCTGATGGTGGGCGGCGAGGGCCACAAGACCGGCACCGGCGGCGACACCGAGCAGCGCTACGCCGCGCTCGAGCAGTTCGCGCGCGAGCACTGGGATGTCGAGTCGGTCGCCTACCGCTGGTCGACCCAGGACGGCTCGACGCTGGACGGCATGCCCTACGTCGGCCGCCTCACACCCGCCTCGAACCGCGTCCTGATGGCAACCGGCTTCGCCAAGTGGGGCATGACCGGCGGGACCGCGGCGGCGCAGGCGCTCGCCGACACGATCGCCGGCCGCGAGAACGCAGCCGCGAAGCTCTGGGACCCCTGGCGCAAGACCCTGCGCCAGTCAGCGCCCAAGCTAGTCAAGGAGAACGCCCAGGTCGCCGCGCACTTCGTCGGCGACCGGCTGACCAAGCGCGGCAGCCGGCCGATCGACAGCCTCGCGCCCGGCGAGGGCGACATCGTCGAGCACGACGGCGAGAAGGTCGCCGCCTACCGCGATGACGACGGCGCGCTGCTCGCCGTGTCGTCGCGCTGCAACCACCTCGGCTGCCAGCTCAACTGGAACCGCGCCGAGCGCTCCTGGGACTGCCCCTGCCACGGCTCGCGCTTCGCGCCGGACGGCAGGGTCCTCCAGGGCCCCGCCGTCCACGCGCTCGAGCGCAAGCCGCTCCGCTAGACGCGTCTCGCGGCCGTCGCTACGGCGCCGAGATCGCCTCGACCAGGTCGCCGACGTCGGCCTCGTCGACCGATCGGGCGAGGTCCGCCTGGCTGACGACCCCAATCAGGTCGTGCCCGTCGATCACCGGCAGCCGCCGCACCTTGTGGTCCTTCATCGTGCGGATCGCCAGGTCGACGCCGTCGTCAGCGCCGATCGTGACCGGCTTGCCCTCGCCCAGCTCGCCGGCGGTCGTAGATGCCGGGTCCTTGCCCTGGGCGAGCACCTTCACGACGATGTCGCGGTCGGTCAGCATCCCCTTGAGCCGGTTGTCCTCGCCGCAGATCGGCATCGCTCCGACGTCGAGCTCCGCGAGCCGCTTCGCGGCGTCGAGGATCGAGTCGTTCTCGCCGACGCACTCCACGCCGCCCGTCATGACCTCTCGCGCTGTCTTTGCCACTGTCTCCTCCTCGATTCGCTTGTCCAGCACCCGTACCCGCTGCCCGAGAGGGAAAACGCCGTTTTGGCGTGCCGGCCGGGGGTAGACGACCGCTGAGCCGCAAGCGACCGCGAGAGGACCGGAGATGAAGGCAGTCACCTGGCAGGGCAAGCGCAACGTGAGCGTCGAGACCGTCCCCGACCCGGCGATCGAGCAGCCGACCGACGCGATCGTGCGCGTCACCTCGTCGGGCATCTGCGGCTCCGACCTGCACCTCTACGAGGTGCTCGGCGCCTTCATCGACGCCGGCGACGTGCTCGGCCACGAGCCGATGGGCATCGTCGAGGAGGTCGGCGCAGAGGTTACCCAGATCGCTCCCGGCGACCGCGTCGTGATCCCCTTCAACATCGCCTGCGGCCACTGCTTCATGTGCGACCTCGGACTGCAGTCGCAGTGCGAGACGACGCAGGTCCGCGACCGGGACATGGGCGCCGCGCTGTTCGGCTACACCAAGCTCTACGGCCAGGTCCCCGGCGGGCAGGCCGAGTACCTGCGCGTCCCGCAGGCGCAGTACGGGCCGATCAAGGTCCCCGAGGGCCCGCCGGACGATCGCTTCGTCTACCTCTCCGACGTCCTCCCGACCTCCTGGCAGGCCGTCGAGTACGCCAACGTGCCCGACGGCGGCAGCGTGGCTGTCTTCGGCCTCGGCCCGATCGGCGAGATGTGCTGCCGGATAGCGCAGCAGCGCGGCGCCGGGCAGGTGATCGGGCTCGACCTTGTGCCCGAGCGGCTCGAGCGCGCCCGCGGCCACGGCGTCGTGGCGATCGACGTCAGCGAGCAGCAGGATCTCGCCGCCGCACTGCGCGAGCTGACCGGCGGCCGCGGCCCGGACAGCGTGATCGACGCCGTCGGCATGGAGGCGCACGGCGCTCCCTTCGGCAAGCTCGCCCAGACGCTCGCCACGCTGCTGCCGGACGCGGCGGCGCGCAAGCTGATGGAGACCGCCGGCGTGGACCGCCTATCGGTGCTGCACGCCGCGATCGAGGTCGTCCGTCGCGGCGGGACGATCTCGCTGTCGGGCGTCTACGGAGGAATGACCGACCCGCTGCCGATGCTGCAGCTCTTCGACAAGCAGATCAACCTGCGCATGGGCCAGGCCAACGTCAAGCGCTGGATCGACGACATCCTGCCACTGTTGAGCCGCGACGACGACCCGCTCGGCGTGGACGCCTTCGCGACCCATCGCGTGCCGCTCGACGAGGCGCCCAACGCCTACGAGATCTTCCAGAAGAAGCAGGACGGCGCGTTCAAGATCCTGCTCCAGCCGTGACCGGACCTGGGCCATTGGGCCACGTTTGACCGCACTCGCGCGTTGGGTACAAGCCCTTCAGGCTGTTCAAGAGAGGGTCGCTGGGGGCAACAGAAGTCCGGCCGTCTCACGAAACGCCACATCTGAGGGCCGCGCAGGGACCGTGAGCACCCCACAGGGTGCTCGACGGGACCTCCCATGCCAGTCAAGAGCAGGGAGAAGCGCACAAATGCGAGTAACCTCCAGCCTCGCTGGCCAGCCAGCGCGCGAGGACATGATCACGAGTCTGCTGCCGCTCGCGCGGCGGCTGGCCAGCCGCTACCGCCACTCCGGCGAGGCGCAGGAGGACCTCGAGCAGGTCGCCTACCTCGGCCTCGTCAAGGCTGTCGACCGCTACGAGCCGGAGCGCGGACCGTTGGTCCGCTACGCGGTCCCGACGATCCTCGGCGAGCTGCGCCGCCACTTCCGCGACAAGGGCTGGGGCACACACGTCCCGCGCTCGGTGCAGGAGAACCTGCTCGACGTCACCGCGGCGACCGACAAGCTGCTGACCCAGCTCGGCCGGACCCCGACGACCCAGGAGATCGCGGGCGCGACCGGGATCTCCTCGGAGGACGTCATCTACGCCCTCGACGCGGCACGCTCCTACACCCCCGCCGCGCTCGACGCGCCGATGGCCGGCGATGAGACTGAGTCGCGCGCTCTCGGCGAGACGCTCGGATCGACCGACGAGCACTACGAGTTCGTCGAGCTCGGCGAGGCGATCGGGCCGGCGTTCCAGATCCTGCCCGAGCGCGAGCAGACGATCGTCCGTCTGCGCTTCTTCGAGGACCTGACGCAGTCGGAGATCGCCGAGCGCGTCGGGATCTCGCAGATGCACGTGTCCCGCCTCCTGCGCCGGGCGCTCGACAGCCTGCACAACGCCGTCGCCCCCGCCGCGTGAGCGGGCGGCGAGCCGGCTACGCCGCGACGGCGTTGTAGTAGCGCACCGCCAAGCCCGTCAGCAGAGCCTCGAAGCAGGCCTCCTGGGTGAGGTCGTGCTCGGCGGCGTAGGCGCGGATGCCTTCGCGCTCGATCGCCTCGCTCTGCGCGACGACGTCGGCGACGAGGTCGGGGTGCTCGTCGCAGAAGAAGGCGCCCATCGAGTAGAGGCCTGTGTCCATCAGCGACTCGAGGAAGGCGTCGTCGCCGGCGCCTGGCTGGTCGCTGCGCTGCGGTGCGTCGGCCATCGCGCTCAGCGTACCCGCGCCGACGCCCCGGTAGCGTGTCGGCGCGATGGCCGACCGCGACGCGATCGTCTCCTACCTCGACGAGCTGCTCGAGTCGCCGGGCTTTCCCGACTACGGGCCCAACGGCCTCCAGGTGCCCGGCGCCGAGCGCGTCGAGCTGGTCGTCACCGGCGTCTCGGCGCAGCTCGAGCTGTTCGAGCAGGCGGCCGCCGCAGGCGCCCAACTGGTGCTCTGCCATCACGGCATCGTCTGGGGCTCGCGCCCCGCGGCGATCAGCGTCCAGGCCAAGCGGCGCCTCCAGGCGCTGTTCGGCGCGGACATGTCGCTGCTCGCCTACCACCTGCCGCTCGACGCGCACCCCGAGTTCGGCAACAACGCGCTCGTCTGCGCCGCGCTCGGGCTCGAGCCGGCCGAGCGGATCGGCAGCCACGAGGGCCGGCCGATCGGCTTCGTCGGCCGATCGGCCGAGGGCGTCCCGCTCTCCGACTTGCGCGAGCGCTGCGTCCGCGCCTTCGGCGGGCGCGAGCCGCTGATCCAGGGGGCCGGGCCGCAGATCGTGCACAGCCTCGGCGTGATCACCGGCGCGGCCGCCGGATACCTCGGCGAGGCGATCTCGCTCGGCCTCGACGGCTTTCTGACCGGCGAGCCGTCTGAGCACGCGATGGCCGACGCACGCGAGAACGGGCTCCACTTCGTCGCCGCCGGCCACTACGCCAGCGAGACCTTCGGCGTCCGGCGGCTCGGCGATCTGCTCGCCGAGCGCTTCGGCGTCGAGCACAGATTCATCGACGTGCCGAACCCGGTCTAGACTCCCCCTCAACGGAGGCATTCCTGGGGAGGAGACACGATGGAGGCAGTGACAGCCGCGTCCGGCACCGGCTCGAAGACGATGGCGGACCTGCTGCCGCTGGCGGCCGAGCGCTACGGCGACGCGCCCGCGCTGAAGCACAAATCCGGCGACCAGTGGGTCGAGACGAGCTACGCGGACCTTGGCCGCGCCGTGCGCGAGACGGCGCTCGGCCTGATCGACCTCGGCCTCGAGCACGGCGACAAGGTCTCGATCCTCAGCCACACCCGCCCCGAGTGGACCCAGGCCAACTTCGCGATCCTCTCCGCCGGCCTGGTCTCGGTCTCGATCTACCAGACCAACTCGCCGGAGGAGTGCCACTACGTGCTCGAGCACTCCGAGTCGCGGGCAGTCTTCGCCGAGGACGCCGAGCAGCTCGCCAAGCTGCGCGCCGTCGAGGACCGCCTGCCGAAGCTCGAGCACATCGTGGTCATCGACCCGTCGGACGAGAGCGGCGACGCGATCCCGCTCGCCGAGCTGCGCGAGCGCGGCGCCGCGCTCGACCCGGGCGCGCTCGAGGCCCGCACAGCAGCCGTCACCAAGGACGACCTCGCGATCAACATCTACACCTCCGGCACCACCGGCCCGCCGAAGGGATGCCTGCTGACCCACGGCAACTACCGCGACGTCACGTCGATGACCGAGCAGATGGGCGCGCTCGCGGCCGGCGACTCGGTCTACCTCTTCCTCCCGCTCGCCCACGCCTTCGCCAAGCTGATCCAGTTCGTCGCGCTCGACCTCGGCGGCACGATCGCCTACTGGGAGAAGGACCCGCAGAAGATCGTCCCCAACCTGATCGAGGTCAAGCCGACCTACTTCCCGTCGGTGCCGCGGATGTTCGAGAAGATCTACACGCTCGCCACCAACGCGGCCGAGGATCCCGAGCAGCTGAAGCAGGCCGTCGCGCTCGGGCTGAAGGTGCGTGAGCTGCAGCGCAACGGTCAGGAGGTCCCGGCCGAGCTCCAGCAGGCGTTCGACGCCGCCGACGAGAAGCTCTACTCCAACGTGCGCGCGCTCTTCGGCGGCCAGATCCGCGAGTGCGTGACCGGGGCGGCGCCGATCGCGCAGGAGATCCTCGAGTTCTTCTACGCCTGCGGCGTGCCGGTGATGGAGGGCTACGGGATGACCGAGACCTCGACGGTCGCGAGCTCCAACACGCCCGAGCGGTTCAGGTTCGGCTCGGTCGGCCAGCCGCTGCCCGGCGTCGAGGCGAAGGTCGCCGACGACGGCGAGCTGCTGCTGCGCGGGCCGAACATCTTCCAGGGCTACTACAAGAACCCCGACGCCACCGCGAGCACGCTCGTCGACGGCTGGCTGCACACCGGCGACCTCGGGCGGATCGACGAGGACGGCTTCATCTACATCGTCGGCCGCAAGAAGGACATCATCATCACCTCAGGCGGCAAGAACATCACGCCCGCCAACCTCGAGAACGGCCTCAAGCAGAACCGCTGGGTGTCGCAGGCCGTCGTGGTCGGGGACCGTCGGCCGTATCTCGTCGCACTGATCACGCTCGACCCCGAGGAGGTCCCGGCGTTCGCCGCGCAGCATGGGCTCGAGCCGGACCAGGTCGCGAGCTCGGAGCAGATGCGGGCCGAGGTCCAGAAGACCGTCGACGCCGTCAACGCCACCGTCGGCCCCGTCGAGCAGATCAAGTACTTCGAGATCCTGCCGCAGGATCTGTCGCAGGAGACCGGCGAGCTGACCCCGACGCTCAAGGTCAAGCGCAACGTCGTCGCCGACAAGTTCGCCGACGTCGTCGACTCGATCTACGCTCGCGCGGGCGCTTAAGCCTACCCCGCTGGTGGGCTAGCTAGGCGAGGGCCTTCTCGAGCGCGGAGAGGAGGCGGTTGGTGGCGGCGACGTCGCGGATCGCGGCGCGGACGTGGTCGTCGGCGCCGAGCGGGCCGCCGGGGGCGACGGTGACGGACTCGCGCTGGAGGCGGTTGGCGAGGGCGGCGCCGGAAACGCCGTCGGCGGCCATCCAGACGAAGTTGGCCTGGGAACTGGTGACGTCGATCGGCATGTCGGAGAGCGCGGCGAGCAGGCGGTGGCGCTCCTCGATGACGGTGGCGCGGCGGCGCTCGATCTCGGGGCCGCTGATCTTCAGGGCTTGGACGACGGCGGCCTGAGTGAGGGCGTTGACGCCGAGGACGGGCGCGATCGAGTCGAGCAGCTTGGCGGCGGCGTTCGAGCCGACGGCGTAGCCGGCGCGGAGGCCGGAGAGGCCGTAGACCTTGGAGAACGTGCGGACGACGAGCAGGCGCGGGAAGGCGTCGGTCAGGCGCAGGACGGCGTCGAGCGGCTCGGCCTCCTGGAAGTGGACTAGCGCCTCGTCGACGATCAGGTGGGCGCGCTCGGGAAGATCGCCGGCGAGTGCGGCGATCCGCTCGGCAGGGACGTAGTTGCCGGTCGGGTCGTTGGGGTTGCAGATCATCACGATCCGCGTGCGGTCGCTGACCGCGGCGCGCAGGGCGTCGAGGTCGAGGCCGTCGGGACCCGTGTCGACGGCGACCGGCCGCCCGCCGGCGCGCGCCGCCATCAACGGGTAGAGCGGGTAGCTCGGCCACGGCGTGACCAGCTCGTCGCCGGCGGTCATCAGCGTCAGCGCGGCCGTCTGGAGCAGCTCGGCGGCGCCGTTGCCGACGACGATCCGCTCCGGCTCGACGTCGTGGCGCTCGGCGAGCATCCGGCGCACGCCTGCGGCGTGACGGCTCGGATAGCCGTTGACGCGCCCGCGCGCTGTGTAGATCGACGCGTTGACGACCTCGGAGTTCGGCAGCTCGGGCCACTCGGTGCTCGAGAGGTCGAGCTCCGGGGCGCGCTCGAGCGCCAGCCGCTTCTCACGCGCGCGGCGCTCGCGGCGGGCCTTGTTGAGCTCCTCCTCGTCGACGTCCTCGAACTGCTTGTAGTAGTCGAGCAAGCCCATCCGACCTACTTGGGCGCGATCGACGGGCCGGGGCCCGCGATGATGAGGAACCAGAACGTGAAGGCGACGACGGCGATTGCCACGCTGATCGCGAAGATCACCTCGAGCGCGCCACGCTCCTGCTTGTAGCCGGCGGCGCGCCGGACCAGCTTCCAGCCGTTGTCGACCCGCTTGGCGAGCGCCACGGTGATCAGCAGCGAGGTCAGCGTGCCGGCCATGATCGTCGCGATCCCGGCCGAGACGGAGTCTGTCCAATGCTGGACCTGCGAGCCGAACCAGAACCAGAAGTAGGGCTGAGGGCCGAAGAGGCTGAGACACAGCAGCGTCTCCAGCGCGAGCAGGCCGAAGGCCACCCCGCGGTCCGCGGTCTGGCGCGCGCCGCCCTTGCGCTCGGGCGCATTGCGGTACTTGACGCCGCGTACCTCGCTCGGGCGACGGACGAACAGGCCGCCGCTCTCTGTCGGATCGTTGCGCGCCACGTCGAGACAGACTAGGGCACGGTAGAGCTGCTCACCCGTCCTCGGACTGGCGCAGCAGGGCCCCGGTCGTCTGCTCGAGGATCCGACGCCAGGCGGCCGTCTTCTCACGCTCCCGCTCGAGCTTGCCGACGACCTTGCGCACGCGGGTCGCCGAGATCTCGATGCCGTGCTTGGCACAGACGGCCTTGAGGTCGTCGTAGTCCTCGGCGAGCTTGATCGTCACCGACTCGAAGCCGTGGCGCGCTATCTCGACGCGCCGGGTGTAGTTCATGATGTTCGTCTCGAACATCAGCTGGTCATTGGGCTCCGGCTCGATCAACACGATGTCGACCCCCGGATAGCGCTCCTTCCACTGCCGGACCGCCTCGTGTAGGCGCTGGTGCGCCAGCAGCTTGAACGTCTGATAGCCGATCTGGGCGAAGCCCATGTCGGCGACTCGCCGTACGCGACTGCCGATCGCCGTCGGGATCTGCTTCTGGAAGTCGTTGACGTAGGGGACCAGCGGGTTGACGACGACGATGAACTTGGCACCGCGCTCGACCGCGATGTCGACGTTGGTCGTCGAGCGGATGCCGCCGTCGATCAGCTGGCGCCCGGCGATCTCGACCGGCTTGTAGACCATCGGCAGGGCCGTCGAGGCGCTGACGGCCTTGGCGATCGAGACGTCTTCCCAGCCGTCGCCGCCGAAGACGATCCGTTCGGTCGTGTCGATGTCGGTCGCGGTCAGGTAGAGCTCGCGGTTCAAGCGGCGGAAGTCGTTGACGCGGCCGTCCTCGGCGAGCACGCCGTCGAGGTACTGCTCGACGCCGCGCGTGCTGTAGGCGCCCGAGGGCAGGCCCTGGGCGAGCTCGGCCGCGATGTCGACCACCGACAGCTCGCGGAAGTGACCGGCGACGGTGCGCAGCACGCCGAGCATGCGCAGCGGCAGCAGGGCGGCCGACTGGGCGAACTCGAGGTAGTTGGGCCGCATCAGCTGGCCGCGGTCGACGTCCCGGAACGGGCTCGGCGGCTGCTGGTTGACTACGCGCATCATCTCCTCGGGCGTAACCCCGTTCGCCACGAGGCTGCCGACGAACGATCCTGCGCTGGTGCCAACGAAAACGTCGAAGTCGTTGACCGTGCGGTTGACCGCCAGCAGGTCGAGCGCGCGCAGGGCGCCGATCTCGTAGACCCCGCCCGTGAAGCCGCCGCCGCCGAGCACGAGCGCCGTCCGCGAGCGTCGCGGCGGTCGGCGCCGGCGCGCCTTCGCGGCCGGCTGCTTCCTGCCCTTCGCCGGAGGCTTCTCCAGCTTGACGACGTCTCCCATGCCAGGTTGATTATCCCCGAGTGGCGGTCGGTCAACCGCTCCGGCCGCCCATGTACGGTGTTCTGCCGTTGATGCTCGACAGATCGACAACGGCGATTCGGCCGCAAATCGCCGCTCTGCTGGCCCTCCTGACGGTCCTCGCCGCAAGCTTCGCCCCGTCGGCGGCCGCCGACGAGCGCGGGCTCTCAAACCGCCTCGCCGGCGCGATGGGCTCTGCCGGAAGCTGGAGCGGGGCCTACGTCGTCAACGCCGACAGCGGCCGGCCGGTGTTCAGTTGGCGCCACACGACGCCGCGGATCCTCGCCTCGAACACCAAGCTCTTCACGACCGCCGCCGCGCTGGCGCGCTTCGGCGTCGAGGGGACGCTCGGGACCGAGGTTCGCGGCACCGGCAACCTGAGCGGACGAGGGGTCTACCGCGGCAACCTCTACCTCGTCGGCGGCGGCGATCCCACCTTCGGCAGCCAGAGCTTCAGCGGCAGCGCCTATGGCGGCGGGGCGACCGTCGAGGCGCTCGCCGCGCAGCTCGACCGCGCCGGCATCGAGCGCGTCGCCGGTCGCGTGGTCGGTGACGAGTCGGCCTTCGACAGCCTGCGCGGCGGTCCCGACTCCGGCTACGGCACCTCGATCTGGGTCGGGCCGCTCAGCGCGCTCGGCTACAACCGCGGGCTCGGCAACGAAAACGGCTCGAGCTTCCAGGCGAACCCGCCCGCCTTCGCCGCGGCGCGGCTGACCGATGCCCTCCGCCGCCGCGGCATCGCCGTCAGCGGCCGCCCCACAGCCCGCACCACCCCGGCCTCAGCCGACATCCTCGCCGCCGTGCAGTCGCCCCCCATGGCCCGCCTCGCCGCCCTCACCAACAAGCCCTCTGACAACTACTTCGCCGAGATGCTGGTCAAGGCCCTCGGAATGCAAATCGCCACCCCCGATCGAGGCGCGAGCGACGAGTCCCCGAGCAGCGAT
>DATABV010000198.1:0-5535 GCA_036259395.1 Thermoleophilaceae bacterium
CCGCGCCTCGACTGCGCGCGATACGTAGTTGCCGGAGAGCGAAAGCGCGAACGAGACGAGCGCGAACGCGAGCGCGACCGCCGGCAGCGCTGCTGGACCAGGCTTGCCGGCGCCGTCGAGCGGGCCACGCGCGAAGCGCTCGGCGAGGCGCTGGACACAGAGCATGCCCGCCGGCGCGACGATCGCGACCCAGAGCAGGCCGTGCCAGAGGTCGCGGTGCTTGACGTGGCCGAGCTCGTGGGCGACGACCGAGCGCACCTGGGCGCGCGGGAAGTCCTCGATCAGGTTGTCGTAGAGCACCACGCGCTTGGTGTCGCCGAGCCCGCCGACGTAGGCGTTGATCGCGGTCGTGCGCCGGCTCGCATCGACGCGGTAGACCTCGCCGACGTCGACGCCGGCGCGGTCGGCGAGCCGCAGCACCTCGGCGCGCAGCTCGCCGCGCGGCAGCGGCTCGAAGTCGTTGAACAGCGGGGCCACGACGATCGGCTGCAGGTAGAGCGTCGCGGCGGCGAGCGCGACCACGCCCACCGAGCTCGGCGCCCACCAGTGGCGCGGGAAGCGGCGGATCAGCGCGAGCACGAGCAGGCCGGCGATTGCCGCGGTCAGCGCCGACACGGCGGCCGCCTTCGCGACGTCGCCGAGCCACGGACCGAGCGACTGGGTCGAGAGGCCGAAGTCCACCGCCCGCTCGTGGCGCCAGAGGGCGAGCGGCAGCTCGACGACCGCGACGACGAGGGCGATCCCCGCAGCGACGGCGGCGCCGCCGAGCAGCGGCCGGCGTCCGGCACGCTCGACCGCGCGCCTCACAGGCCCCGGCGGGCGCAGCGCGATCAGCGCGACGACCACCCCGCTGAGCGCGATGCCGGCTAGCGCGAGGATCCGCTGAAGGTCGCGGAACTCCTCGGCGCGCTGGAGATCGGCTGCGCTGAAGTAGGCTGTCGCATTGACGGCAGCCGGCTCGATCAACCCGTCGCGAGGGCGCAGCAGCAGTGTCGCGGCAGTGGCCGCAACGACCGCCACGGCGATCGCCAGCGGCAGCCGAGAGCGATGAGCAGCCACCCTTCTGACAGTAACCATCCACCCGGGACACAGCCGGCGCGGATCGCGATCCTCTCCGACGTGCACGGCAACCTGCCGGCGTTCGAGACCGCGCTGGCCGACGCGCGCGCGGCGGACGTCGACGCGATCTGGTGCCTCGGCGACCTCGTCGGCTATGGCGCGAGCCCCGACGAGTGCGTCGCGCTCGCCCAGGCGGAGTGCGACGTGCTGCTCGGAGGCAACCACGACCTCGCCGTCGCTGGACGGATCGCGCTGACCGACTTCTCGCCCGCGGCCGCCGCGGCGGCGCGCTGGACGCGCGAGCACGCGAGCCCCGACACGTTGGCGGTGCTCGAGACGCTCGACCCCTACCGCGAGAACGGCCGGATCGGGCTCTACCACGGCAGCCCCACCGACCCGATCTGGGAGTACGTGCTCTCGACCGACCAGGCCGACAGCTGCTTCGACGCAATGGGCCCGCGCGTCGGCGCGATCGGCCACACGCACGTGGCGCTGCGCTTCACCCGCACCGACGACGGCGAGGTGATCGGCGAGCAGACGCCCGGCGGAACCGAGCACGACCTCGGCGGCGACGACTGGCTCGTCAACCCCGGCAGCGTCGGCCAGCCACGCGATCGCGACCCGCGCGCGGCCTGGCTGCTAATCGACCTCGACGGCTGGACGGCGAGCTGGCGGCGGGTCGAGTACCCGATCGAAGTCGCCGCGCAGGCGATCGCCGCGACCGACCTGCCCAGGCATCTGGCCGACCGGCTATTCATCGGGCAATGAAGCTGCGCCTCCCCCACCTCCTGTGGACGCTCGCGGCGGTCTTCGCGCTGGCCGTCACGGGCTGCGGCGACGACGACGAGCCGCAGGGCAGAAAGCTGCCTCCGGAGGTGACCCAGACGCTGCTGCAGCAGCTCGACTCGGTCGGCGACCGCGTCGCGGCCGGGGTCCCCGGGGCGTGCGACGACATCTACGCGAGCGAGGCCGAGGGCGGCAACATCGAGCCGATCGACAACGCGCTGAGCTCGATCCCGGCGAACGTCGACCCGGAGATCCGCTCGGCGCTCGAGCAGAGCGTCGAGCGGTTGACCCAGCTCGTCGACCAGGAGTGCGCGGAGATCCGCTCGGCCGCCCAGGACCCGGATGAGACCGTCACGGAGGACGACCCACCGCCCGTCGAGACCGTCGAGACAGAGACCGAGACGGTGCCGGTCGAGACGACCGAGACGACCACCACACCGCCCGAGACGACGCCGACCACGCCGCCCGAGACGCCTGAGACGCCGCCCAACGGGAACGGCCCGGACGGCACCGGCCCGCCCGGGCAGGACCGCGGCGGCGCCGAGGCCCCCGACTCGGAGGACGAGGAGTGATGGCCCAGCCGGGCGAGATCGCCGGCCGCTACCGGATCGAGCGCCGCCTCGGCGCCGGCGGGATGTCGACCGTCTTCCTCGCCCAGGACACCGTGCTCGAGCGCCCGGTCGCGGTCAAGCTGCTCGCCGAGCACCTCGCCGACGACGAGGCCTTCGTCGCCCGCTTCCAGCGCGAGGCGCTCGCCGCCGCGCGGCTGCAGCACCCGAACGTCGTCCAGGTCTTCGACTACGGCCTCGACGCTCCCTCGCACCGCCACTTCATCGTGATGGAGTTCGTCGACGGCCCCTCGTGCGCCGACCTGCTGCGCGACCGCAAGCGGCTCGACATCGAGGAGACGGTCGGGATCGTGCGCGACGCCTGCCACGGCCTCGACTACGCCCACCGCGCCGGCGTCGTCCACCGCGACGTCAAGCCGGGCAACCTCCTGCTCTCGTCGGACTCGGGCACCACCAAGCTGGCTGACTTCGGCATAGCGAAGGCGGCCGAGCAGACGCGGATCACCCAGGTCGGCTCGGTGCTCGGCACCGCCGCCTACCTGTCGCCGGAGCAGGCCCACGGCGACGAGGCCGGCCCGCGCTCGGACACCTACTCGCTCGGAGTCTGCGCATATCAGCTGCTGACAGGACGCCTTCCGCACGAGTACGGCTCGCTGACCGAGCTGGCGCTCAAGCAGCGCGAGGAGCCGATCGAGCCGATCTCCGAGCTGCGGCCGGAGGTGCCGCTGCAGCTCGACCTGGCGATCCGCGTGTCGCTCGAGCGCGACCCTGCGGACCGCTACGACAGCGCGCTCGACTTCGCGCGTGCGCTCGAGGCCGGTCTGCACGGCCAGGAGACCGAGGCGACGCGCCGGCTCGCGGCGGCTGCGGTCGCGGACCCCGACGCCACGCGCGCGCTCGGCGACGTCACCGACGCCACGCAGGCGCTGCGTACGCGCCGGCAGCCACCGGTGGCGCCGCTGCCGCTCGACGACGGCCGCCGGGAGGTCGCGGTACCGGCCCCCGACCCGAAGGCCGCCAAGCGCAACGCGCGCAACCGCCGCTGGGGCCAGTTCCTGCTGCTGGTCGCGGTGCTGATGGCGATCGCCGCGGTCGCGCTCGTGCTGCTCTCGTCCGGCGACGGCGGCAACGGCCTCGCGCCGGTCGACCGCAACAGCGTTCAGCAGCAGATCGAGGGGATCGAGCAGTTCCTCCGGAACAACACACGCTAGCCCGGTCGAGGCCCACAGCGACCGGCCAGGCAGCGCCGGGGGGTCCGGGGGGCGTGAGCCCCCTGGATCGTCTCAGTAGGGCGATTCGCCGGAGAGCACACGCTTCGTGAATGCGGCCAGCTCTCCGGCATGGATCGCGGCCCGAACCCCGCTCATGAGCTCGGCCATGAAGGTCAGGTTGTGCAGCGTGATCAGGCGCGCGCCGGTCAGCTCGTTGTGGCGCGCCAGATAGTGCAGGTAGCCGCGCGTGTGCGAGCGGCAGGCCCGGCACGGGCAATCGGCGGCGATCGGCTCCTCGCTGCCGGCCGCGGCGCTCTTCGTCAGGTCGAGCCGCCAGCGGTTGGTCGGATCGGCCACCAGCGCCGTGCCGTGGCGCGCCAGCCGCGTCGGCGTCGCGCAGTCGAAGCTGTCGATCCCGGCGGCGACGGCGTGGAGGATGTCGTCGACGTCGCCGATCCCGAGCAGGTGGCGCGGCCGCTCGTCCGGGAGGCCGCGCAGGGCCCAGCCGACGACCTCGTGCATCTGCTCCTTCTCCTGACCGAGCGAGCCTCCGATCGCGACGCCGTCGAGCGCCGCCCGCGCGACGTAGTCGGTCGATTCGCGGCGCAGCTCCTCGTAGACGCCGCCCTGAACGATCCCGTAGAGCAGCTGGCTGGCTGGCGCGTGCTCGTCGTGCCAGGCGATGCAGCGGTCGAGCCACCGGTGCGTGCGCTCCATCGCGCGCAGCGTGTAGGTGCGGTCGGCGTGGAACGGCGTGCACTCGTCGAACGCGAGCGCGATGTCGGAGCCGAGCTTCGCCTGGACCTCCATCGACGTCTCCGGGCCCATGAAGCGCTCGCCGCCGTCGGTGTAGGACTGGAAGCGCACGCCGTCCTCGGAGATCTCGTGGATCATGCTCTTGCGGCCGTCGCGGCGACCCTTGATCTCGTCGGCGACGCTGCCGTGGCCCATCGAGAAGACCTGGAAGCCGCCTGAGTCGGTGACGATCGGGCCGTCCCAGCCCATGAAGCGGTGCAGGCCCCCGGCCTTCGCGACGTAGTCCTCGCCGGGCGTTATGAAGAGATGAAAGGTGTTGCCGAGGACCATGTCGTAGCCGAGCTCGGCGACCTCGCCGGGCAGCAGGCCGCGCACCGACGCGTTCGACGCCAGCGGCACGAACGCCGGCGTGCGCACATCGCCGTGCCCGCAATGCAGGACGCCCGCGCGGGCCTGTCCGTCGCGGGCGTCTATCTGGAACGGCTGCCCCACCTGACGCAGCCTATGTGGAGAGCTACCTCTCGCTGTCGCTCGCGGTGCCCTCGATCGTCCGCGGCGCCTCGCCGTTGGCGGCGGAGCCGTTGGAGGCCCCGGCGTGGATCGCAACCCTGTGCGGCTTGCGCTCCTCCGGCTTCGGGATCCTCACCGTCAGCACGCCGCGATCGAACTCAGCCGTCACCGCGTCCGGCGCGATGCCCTGCGGCAGGGTCATCGACCGGCTGAAGCGGCCGAACGAGCGCTCGACCCGGAACCAGCCGCCCTCCTCGCGCTCGCGCTCGGCCGAGCGCTCGCCCGAGATCGTCAGCGTGCCGTCCTGGACCTCGATCGCCACATCCTCCTCGCTCAGGCCGGGAAGGTCGGCACGGAGGACGTAGTGGTCGTCGGCCTCCATCAGGTCCATCGGCGGCATCCAGCGCTGCACGGCGCTTCCACCGCGCGAGCCGTCCGACTCGAACAGCCGGCTGAACAGGCGGTCGAACTCCTGCGTAAAGGGCTCTGGTCTGACTAGAAGGCTCATCGCAAATACCTCCTCGACAAACAGACTACGCGTTACTTCTTATGCGAGCGCCAGTATAAGACCTGAGTCTCCGCGTGTCAAGTCTGGGGGCCTACGAGCAGGCTCTTTCCGGTCATCTCAGCTGGCTGGGCGACGC
>DATABV010000199.1:0-17677 GCA_036259395.1 Thermoleophilaceae bacterium
AGACGTAGCGCAGCTCTTTCAGCGCGAGCCCGTCAGCTAACCCCGCCGGCACGACGAAAGAGAGCCGATGCAGACCACCGCTGCCCGCCCCGCGCGGCACGATGATCAGAGAAGCGACGGACGCCGTACCGTCGTCATCACCGGACAGCCAGTACCGCCGCGCCGCCGCCCGCCACGCGCGCAGGCGCAGATCCAGGCGCGTCCCGACCGGATCGCCATGTGGGCGTTCGCGCTCGGGATCTTCCTCGTCTTCATGGCTATCGCCACCGCGAACGCGTAGCACCTCATTAGGCGCCGGTTCGCGGCGCCGCCTCGGCTATCCTTACTTCCGGTAAGCAACCGGCAGAAAGAGAAGCGCCGATGAAGGCCAAGGAGAGCAGGTTCCAGGTCCACGACGAGCTGACCGCACCCGAGGGCAGCGTGCCGGTGCTCAAAGGCGCCCTCGCCGGCGGCGGGCAGCTCTCCAACATCGTCGGCGTCCTCGCGGGCTCGCCCGCCACGCTGCGCGCCTACGCGCGCTTCCGCTCCGAGCTGCGTCACGGCACGCTGCCGTTGAAGACCCAGCAGCGGATCGCCCTCGCCGTCGCCCAGCATCAGGGAAGCGAGTACGCGCTCGCCACGCTCCAGCGCACGGCGCGCGACGCCGGGCTCGGTCTCGACGAGATCGCGCTGGCGCGCGAGTTCGACTCGCGCGACGAGTTCGAGGCGGTGCTGCTGCGCTACGTCAAGTCGCTACTCACCAGCGACGGCCCACCCCCGCTGCACGTGCACGAGGAGGCGCGCGAGGCGGGCTGGGAGGACGAGCAGATCCTCGAGGCGGTCGCCCACGTGGCGCTTGCGAGCTTCGGGAACCTGATCACGCGCGCCGGTGACGTGCCCAACGACGGCTCGGCCGAGGAAGGACGAGTGGCTCGGGCGGCCTGAGCCCGGTCCTCTAGGATTCGAGACCATGGGCGCAGGCATGCCTACGGTCATCGAGCCGGCCGAGGAGCCGGCGGTAGCCCCACCCCCAAGCGGCGAGCGGTCGCCGTGTTGCGCTCTCTATCACCACGCCGTCGAGCTGATCGGCAGGCGCTGGACCGGCGCCATCCTGCTGGTCCTGGTTGAGGGCGGGCCGTTGCGCTTCTCCGAGATCCGGACGCTCGTCCCCGACGTCTCGGACCGGCTGCTTTCCGAGCGGCTGAAGGAGCTGGAGACCGAGGGCATCGTCGTCCGCCACGTCTACGACGAGACGCCGGTCCGCGTCGAGTATGAGCTGACCGTCAAGGGCAAGGCGCTGGAGCCGGCGCTGACGGCGCTCAAGCAGTGGTCGCACGACTACTGCCCCGGCCGTTAGCCTCTGCGGCTTCAAGCGCCGAGACGACTAGGGGACCGCATGGCCGACCAGCCGAAGACCGCCGCTGACGTACTGGGCTTCGTCGACGAGCACGACATCCGCTTCGTCCGGCTCTGGTTCACAGACGTGCTCGGCCAGCTCAAGAGCTTCTCGATCAACGCCGCGGAGCTCGACGACGCCTTCGAGGGCGGCATGGGCTTCGACGGCTCATCGATCACCGGCTTCAACGCGATCGAGGAGTCGGACATGATCGCGATGCCCGACCCGGCAACATTCGCCGTGCTGCCCTGGCGGCCGGAGGACAAAGGCGTCGCACGCCTCTTCTGCGACGTGTTGACGCCGAATCGCGAGCCCTACGAGGGCGATCCGCGCCACGTCCTGCGCCGCGCACTCGAGCGCGCCGAGAGCATGGGCTTCGACACCTTCAACGTCGGTCCGGAGCTCGAGTACTTCTACTTCCGCAACGCGCGGCCGGCCGACGGGGTGCCGGAGATCCTCGACGAGGGCGGCTACTTCGACCTAACCACGCTCGACGCCGGCTCCGACGTGCGCCGTGAGACCGTGCTCGCGCTCGAGCAGCTCGGGATCCACGTCGAGTACACCCACCACGAGGTCGGCCCGTCCCAGCACGAGATCGACATGCGCTACGCCGACGCGCTCAAGATGGCCGACGACTGCATGACCTACCGCATCACTGTCAAGGAGTACGCGATGAAGTACGGCTGGCACGCCACCTTCATGCCGAAGCCGCTGTTCGGCGAGAACGGCTCCGGGATGCACACGCACCAGTCACTCTTCAAGGGCGGTCAGAACGCGTTCTTCGACGCCGACGACCAGTACTACCTGTCGGACGTCGGCAAGGCGTTCATCGCCGGGCAGCTCAAGCACGCGCGCGAGATCTCTTCGGTCTTCGCGCAGTGGGTCAACTCCTACAAGCGGCTGGTGCCTGGCTACGAGGCGCCGGTCTACTGCGCCTGGTCGCGCCGCAACCGCTCGGCCCTGGTGCGGGTGCCGCTCTACCACCCCGGCAAGGAGCAGGCGACGCGGATGGAGCTGCGCTGCCCCGACCCGGCCTGCAACCCGTATTTGACCTTCGCGGTCCTGCTGCATGCCGGGCTCGAGGGGATCGAGAAGGGCTACGAGCTGCCCGACCCGATGGAGAAGAACCTCTACCACCTGTCGCCCGACGAGCGCAAGCGGCTCGGCATCGAGCAGCTGCCCGAGACGCTCGGCGAGGCGATCGAGCTGACCTCGGAGTCGGAGCTCGTCCTGCGCGCCTTCGGCGAGCACATCTTCAACCGCTTCGTCGAGATCAAGCGCCAGGAGTGGGAGGACTACCGCGTCCAGGTGACCCAGTGGGAGCTGGACCGTTACATGGCCGTCCTCTAGGACGGCGAGGGGTTAGACGGCCCGCCCGGCGGGATCGCGATCAACGCGCGCAGGCGGCCGAGCCGGCCGGCGGCCGCGCCGAGTGCCTGGCGGAGCTTCCGGCGCTCGGCCGGCCCGGGTGGCCTCCCGCTGCGCGGATCGAAGCGATAGCTGCGCAGCGCTTGGGCGTAGTCGGCGGCCAGCGGGCCTGCCGTGCGGGCGAGCTGGCTCTCGAGGGCGAGCAGCGTGGTGGCAGGGGAGACGTTCCAGCCGAGACGCTCAAGCGCACTGCGCAGCTCCGCGATCTCGGCCGCCGCGAGGCGCTCGCCGTCCAGGCCATTGCGACGGCGGACACGGATCGCGAACGCACCGGCTGACGCCGCCGCGAGAGCGCAGAGCGCGAGCGCGAGCAGCAGCGCCGTCGGCGGGCCGCCCGCGCCGCTCTGCTCGGTCCCCGTCTGCGCGACGGCGTTGGGGCTCTGGGCCGACTCCGCGCCGTCGTCGGCGGGTGGCGCCGGCGCGGGGCCCGACGAGCCTTGGCGTACCTGGCCGGCGGCGAGACTGCCATCGACAGCCGTCAGGCCCGCTGCCGGCTCTGCGTCCTGAGCTCGCGGCGTCGGGTCGAAAGTCACCCAGCCGATCCCGGCGAAGTAGACCTCGACCCATGAGTGGGCGTCGAGGTCGCGCACGCGGTACTCGCCGCTGTCGCGGTCCAGCGTGCCCGGCGAAAACCCGACGGCGACACGTGCCGGGATCCCGACCATGCGCAGCATCAGCGCCATCGCGCCGGAGAACTGCTGGCAGTAGCCGCGCCGGTCCTCGAACAGGAAGCTCTCCAGTGGATACGCGCGCTCCGGGACTCGCTCGTCGTAGTCGTAGCTCTCGCGCAGGTGGCTCTCGACGTCCTCGACCGCGTCGTAGACCGACGCGCTGCCGGCGGTCAGCGTCCGGGCCAGCGCATAGGTCTGCCGATAGGCGGAGCCCGAGAGCAGCGCCTCGGCCTCGGCGCGCTCGTCCGGCGAGGCGCGGTTGCCGCGTGGCGGGACAACCACGGAGCTGGGACCGGTCGCGAGGGTCGAACCGCTCGCCGGCAAGGAGAGCTCCGTGTAGCGCTCGACCCACTGCGGATAGCGCGTCGGAGCCCCGGCCATCTCGGCGGCGGTCGGGTTCGGCTCGTAGGAGTCGATCGTGTAGCTGTCGCCGCGCTCGAGCGTCCCGCTCAGCAGCTGGGTCGTGCCGTCCGCCGACGGCATGGCGGCAGCGCCGTCGACGTCGTAGGTCAGGCCGGCGCCGACCAGCAGCTCGGTGGACAGCGACCTGACCGTGAAGCGGATCTGGTGGACCCAGTCCTCGTTGAGCTCCCCGTAGCTCCACCCACCTGGGTCGGGACGCGCGTCGCGCTCGAACGGCAGCTCCGCGCCGATGTCGCGCGGCTGCTCGTAGCCGGCCGGCCTGTGCCAGCGGATGCCGTCGAAGCCGTTGAGCGTCGCGGCCTTCCAGTAGTGCGGGCTCTCCGAACGGACCCGGAGCAACGTCGTGCCTTGACGCGGCCAGTCGAGCGGCCCATAGCGGTGGTCCCAGCCGAAGGCGATCCCGCGCTTGTCGCCGAAGGGGGACCACGAGCGGTAGTCGAACCAGGGTCGCTCGCCGTCGAGGGCCGTGGCGACCGGCACTGCCGCCAGCGCGACGGCCAGCACCACGGCTGCCGCGGTCGCGAGCTCGCGGCCGCGCCGGCGCGGCAGCCAGAGCCAGGCGGCGATCAGCGCCAGCAGCAGCGCCCCGAACAACAGTGGACTGCCGGGGTCCTTGGTGATGACGGCGATCGCATAGAGCGCGATCAAGACCACCAGAGCCGACCCGCGCAGCGGCCGACGCATCTCCGCGGGCACGGGCCAGAAGGCGAGTGCGGCCGCCGTGGTGAGCAGCAGCGGCGCGCCGAGCAGGATCGTCCGCCGGATCCAGACGTCCGGTCCGTCGTAGGGCCAGTCGACCGTCTGGACACCGACCAGGGCGGGGCGGAGCAGATCGGCCAGCTCCCCCCAACCGGTCGGGAGCAGCAGGCGGGGCGCCACTCCGGCGGCGACCAGGCCGGCGATCAGCGACGCGAGGACGATCAGTGCGGCGAGCGGCTGGAGGAGGCGCCGCGGCAGCGTCGGCGAGCGGTCGAGCAGCGCGAGGCCGAGGGCGCCGGCGACGGTCGCGGCAATCGTCGCCGTCACGACCGTGGCCGATGGCGACGCCACGAGCATCGACCAGTGGAGCGCGCCGTAGGCGGCAAAGGCGCCGAATACGACCAGCCGCAGGGCGAGCGCGCCGCCGCTCACGCGACCGCGCTCCGATGTCCGTGGTCGACGATCGTCCCGCTGCAATCGGCGACGGCGAACGCCGCGATCGCGCCGGGCGGCAGTGTCGGCGCGACCAGGTAGCGCGGACGCGCGGCGAGCTGTTCGAGCTCGCGCGGCAGCGACGCGGCCTCGGCGCCGGTGACCCACAGCAGCGCACCGGAGCGCGGCCCGAGCCCACCCAGGCTCGGGGTGGCCCCCGGCTCGACGAGCGCCAGCCGCTTGTGCACGCCGTTCCACGCGCCGAGGTTGTGGTCGATCTCGATCGGACGTCGATCGCCGGGCAGCAGCAGCGTGACGCCGCCACCGCCGGCAAGGGCGACACAGAGCGACGCCGCCGCGCGCACCGCGGCGTCGAGCGCTGCCTCGTCGGCGGGCGCGCCCGCGTCGAGGACGATCAGCGGCGCCGCGGCGGTCTCGGACACGAAGCGCCGCTCCATCATCTCGCCGCGGCGAGCCAGCGTCGCCCAGTGGATTCGGGAAGCCGGCGCTCCCTCGCGATAGGGGCGCAGGCCGTCGAGGTCGAGGCCGTCGGCGGCGTCGTCGCGCAGGCTCGCGCCGGGTCGGGGCCCGCTCCCGATACCGGGCAACCCGCCCGCGCCGGACGCGCCACCGTCCGCGGCTGCCGCCACCGGCTCGACGCGCGGCAGCACGAGCAGCTCCGCCTGCTCGTCAGAGGCGACTCGCCGCGACGAGAGGCGGAGCGGGTCGCGGACGGTCAGCTCGCTCGGCGGGAGCCGGACCAGGCCGCGCTGCGGCAGCGTCGCGAGCGCGTCGATGTGAGCTTGGCGGCGTCCGGCGAGCGGCGTCTCCTGCTTCAGGAGCGGATCGGCGAGCTCACCGCCCGGGGCGGGCAGCCAGCCGAGCTGCGCCTCGACCTGCACCCGGAACGGTTCGTCCTCGACCACCGTTGGTGGGCCGGGTGCGCGTACGACGCGCGCCCCGATCGCGGCGAGCCACACCCAGGTCGCCGCGACCAGCGCCAGCAGGACGATCGCGACTCCCGGCAGGTAGAGCGAGGCGGAGTCGAAGGCGGCGCCGACGACGCAGAGCCCGATGCCCAGCAGCGCCGTTGCGATCGGCCGCCCCACGATGCCTCAGAGGGCGGAGACCCGCTCGAGCGCGTCGGCGATCACGGTTGCGCGCTGCTCGGGCCGCGATCCGGGCGCGAGGACGAGGCGGTGGGCGAGCACCGCGGGGGCGAGCTGCTGCACGTCGTCTGGCAGCGCGTGATCGCGCCCGTCGAGTGCGGCGTGCGCCTTCGCGGCGCGGAACAGCATCAGGCCGGCGCGCGGGCTGGCGCCCAGCTCGACGCGCGGATCCGCTCGGGTGGCGGCGAGCAGAGCGACGATGTAGCGGCGCAGCGCCTCGCTGCCGTGGATCGCGGCGGTCACGGCCTGCGCGGCGAGCACGTCGGCGAGGTCGGCGACGGGCGTCACCTCAAGCACCTGATCCCCGCGGGCGTGGTCGAGCAGCATCTGCGCCTCCTGCTCCGCCGACGGGTAGCCGAGCGAGACGCGCACCATGAAGCGGTCAAGCTGTGCTTCGGGAAGCGGGTAGGTGCCCTCGTACTCGACCGGGTTCTGCGTCGCCAGCACCAGAAACGGGCGCGCCAGCTCGTGCGTGTGGCGGTCGACTGTGACCTGGCGCTCCTGCATGCACTCGAGCAGCCCGGACTGCGTCTTCGGCGAGGCGCGGTTGACCTCGTCGACGAGCACCACGTTGGCGAACACCGGGCCGGGCCGGAACTCGAAGCGGTTCTCGCGCTGGTCGTAGACGTCGGTGCCGACGAGGTCGGCGGGGAGCAGGTCGGCGGTGCACTGCACGCGCGCGTGGTCGGCGTCGATCGAGCGGGCGAGCGCCCGGGCGAGCGCCGTCTTGCCGACGCCGGGGAAGTCCTCGATCAGCACGTGGCCGCCGGCCATCAGCGCCACCATCACCTCGCGGACGACCTCGGCCGGCGCCTTCACGGCCGTCCCGACGTTGCGCTCGATGCGCGCCCCGAGCTCGGCCACCTGCCGCGGGTCGAGCTCGGGCACGGTTGACATAGGCACCAATCCTAGGGGGCGGTGTCATCGGTCCTGCTGACCTATTTAGGAACGCGGTTGACTTTGATCGAGCAGTCCGTTTAGGGTGGCGCCAGCCGCATTGAAGTGAGGGAGCGGCGTAACTGGCGGGAGGGGCGGTTGACCGGCTCGTCGACAACAGTCGGGAGGGGTCATGAGCCGGAGTTGGGTGTCGTCGTCGTCGTCGTTGTCCGCGGGTGCGCGGTTGCTGATCTGCGCGGCGGCGGTGGTGGCGTCGCTGCTCGCGCTCGGCGCGACTCAGACCGCCGGCCAGGGCGCCGCGCCCGATCGGGACGGCCGCGGCGCGAGCGGCGCGGCGGGACCCACCAAGCCCGACGGCGGTGGGGGAGTCGCCTCCGTCGCCGGAGACGAGCTTGCCCACCTCCGTACGCGGGACTCGCGCACCTTCGTCCACGAGTCCGGCAGCCGAGTCACTCACCTGTACCAGGGGGCGGTCAACTTCCGCGACGGCGCCGGCAACTGGCGGCCGATCGACAACGAGCTGGTCCCGTCCGCGGCCGATCCCGACTCGTTCCAGAACGCCGCTAACCGGTATCGCCTCAGCCTCCCGCGCGATGTCGGTCGGGATCCCGTCCGGATGTCGGCAGGTGGGGACTGGGTCGACTTCAGCCTGCGAGACGCCGCCGGAGCGGCGACCGTCGATGGATCGGTCGCGACCTACCGGGACGTCCGAGAGGGGATGGCGTTGGCCTACACGGCCACGGCCGACGGAGTCAAGGAGGAGATCCGCCTGGACTCGCTGTCCGCCGCGCGCGACCTCGTCTTCGACATGCGAGTCGGAGCAGGCCTGACGGCGGACATGCGGTCGGACGGCGGCGTGGACGTCCGCGGCGAGGACGGGAGGACTCGGTTCGTGGTTGCGCCGCCGTTCATGATCGACAGCGCCAAGAACGCTGAGCCCTCCTACGCCGTCTCGTACGAGCTCGACCGCACGGCGACCGGGTATGAGCTCGCCGTTCGGCCCGACCGCCAGTGGCTGGAGAGCCCGAAGCGACGCTGGCCGGTCGTGATCGACCCGACGACGACGATGCCGAATCCGGTGAATGACTGCTTCATCACCGAGGGCAACCCGAACACCGCCAACTGCTACAACGCCGACCTCGAGGTCGGCTACGACGCTCAGGGCCACGGCGCGCACGACCACCGCTCGCTGCTGCGCTTCCCGATCGGCGATTCGATCCCGCGGGGAGCGGTCGTGCTGTCGGCGGAGCTCGACATGCGGTTGTTCGGGCGGACCACGTCTAACCCGGTCCCCGTCTCCGTGCACACCGTGAAGTCCAGCTTCGACGCGAACGACGACCGTCCGTGGACCTCCTCCGTCACGTGGAACACCTGGAACGGCTCGAACTCCTGGAGCGCACCCGGCGGGGATTTCGACGCGACACCCCTGGCCACGACGACGATGGGCGGCCAGACAGGCTGGCAGGAGTGGTTCCTCGATCCGCATCGCGTGCAGGAGCTCGTCCAGCGCAGCCGCACCGACAACGGCTTCCTGCTCAAGAGCCCGGGCGCCGCCGGACCCGCCAACTACCTCCAGTTCGCGTCCCAGGACTACGACATCGCCGACGCGCCGCACCTCGAGATCGTCTGGGACGAGCGGATCGGCGAGAAGGCGGAGTACACGTTCGAGCGTCAGCGGCTCTCCGACCGGATGGAGCTGGCGGTCAACGTGGGCGTCGGCAACCTGATGCTCACAGCAACGGATCTGCAAATCGCCGGCACGGGGATCGACCAGGCGCATTCCCGCACGTGGAACGCCATCACCCGTCGCCCCTGGTCGCGCGCGGGGCAGTGGTGGAACGTCGACTCGGCCGAGGACGTCCGGCTCGAGACCTTCGACGACGGTTCGGCCGTCTTCTTCGGGCCCACCGGTGTCCCGATCCCCTTCCACAAGACCGGCGCCGCCCAGTGGGAGCCGTCGCCTGGCTACAGGGCCACGCTCGCGACCGAGGGCGCCGGGCACAAGCTGACGTTTCCCGAGAGCGGAACGATCCTCCACTTCCGCGCGGACGGTCTGCTGACCGAGCAGGAGGACCGCAACGGCAACGCGATCCAGTTCGCATACACGAACTGGAATGCGCTCGATGTGGTCCACGACACGCAGGGGCGCGTGACCGACTATCACTACAACGCCGAGGGGCTGATCGAGGAGATCAGCGATCCCGGCGGGCGCAGCGTCCACTACGAGTACGACGACGACATGCTCGAGAGCTACACCGACGCCGAGGGGAACACCACCCACTATGAGTACGTCAACGACGAGGACTTGGTCGAAATCACCGATCCGCGTGGAAACGAGATCGAGTTCGACTACGACGGCTCGCATCGCGTCGTGTCGATCACGAGGGTGAACGATCAGCCCTATGTGGGCGACGGCCCGACCTGGGAGTTCGACTACGACACCGGCGACGTTCGCTGCCCCGTTCGGACCGTCAGCAACGTCATGACCGATCCGCGCGGCAAGCAGACCGTCTACTGCCGGGATCGCATGTTCCGGGTCGTCAAGACGATCGATGCGAACGGCAACGAGCGATCGAGCTCCTACAGCGCGACCAACCGCGTGCTAGGCACGACCGCTCCCGGGTCGGCCCAGACCACCATGAGCTACGACGGCCAGGACAACCTGACGTCCGTCGACGAGCCAGCGGGCGAGCAGAGCAGCTTCGAGTACAACAGCGGCACGCATCCCTATTTCCCGACCAAGCACACCTCGCCGCAGGGAACCGGCAGCGTCTTCGCCTATGACACCGCCGGCAACACGACGACGATCGGCGACTCGAGCTCGCCCGCCTCGCAGGTCGAGGCGAAGCTGGAGTACAACGGCCAGACGGGCGGTTCCTGCCCGGACGACCCCACGACGAAGCCGGGGACTCTGCGTTGCGCGATCGACGGCAAGGGCAACCAAACGCTCTACGGCTACGACGACGACGGCAACTTGACGTCGGTTACGCCCGAGTTGCCGTTGGGCGATACCACGATGACGTACGACTCGCTCAGTCGCCTGGCCACCGTCGAGGACGGCAAGGGCCAGACGCGCAGCTACAGCTACGACGCGCTCGACCGCGTCACTGAGATCGACTACGGCGGCGGCAACACCGTCAGCTTCGACTACGACGCGAACGGGAACCGCATCGAGCGGATCGACTCCGTGCACGGGACGTCGACATGGGAGTACGACGAGCTCAACCGCCGGGTCGAGGACGACCTGCCGTCGGGCGTGACCGACTACACCTGGGACGCCGCGTCGAACCTGAGCTCGCTGACCGACGGCGGCGGGACCGTTAGCTATCGCTACGACGACGTCAACCGCCTGATGGACCTCGCCGAGCCGGGGGGATCCTGCACGACGCCCGTTTCGCTGTGCACGACGTTCGGGTACACCAACCGCGATCAGCGCGAGCGGACGACGTATCCGAATGGGGTGGAGCAGACGGTGACCTTCGACAGCTCCGACAAGCCGACGCGGGTGCGCGCGGCGAAGGGAGCGACCGTGCTGACCGACTTCACCTACGACTACGAGATGTCGCCGACTACGGAGACCAAGCTGCGCCAGTCGGTCACCGACAAGGACGGCAACAAGACGACCTACAGCTACGACTTCCTCGACCGGCTGACCAGTGCCGTGGAGCGCAACAGCTCGAACGCCGTGGTCGACGACCGCTCCTATGACTACGACGCAGCGTCCAACCGGACCTCGCAGGTGGTCAACGGTGCTACCACGAGCTACGCCTACAACGCCGCAAACGAGCTCTGCTGGGTTCACGGCAGTGCGTCGAACGCAGCTTGCAACGCCGCCCCGAGCGGAGCGATCACCTTCGGGCACGACCTCAACGGGAACATGACCACGACGAACGCGGGCGTCGGCTTCGCCTACAACGTCCGTGATCAGACCACCAGCTTCGACTGGCCCGGCGCCCCGACGACGACGTTCCAGTACGCCGGCTCGGGTCAGAGCGAGCGGACGGCGGTCGGCGGGATCACGCAGCAGAACACGCTGCTGGGCCTGTCCCGCGAGGGCTCGACGTCTTGGACCCGCGACCCCGACGGCACCTTGATCTCACAGCGCGCCAGCGGCGGTGTTCGCCACTACTACCTGTCCGACGGTCTCGGCTCGATCGTCGGGCTGACCGACAGCACAGGAGCTCTGACCCGCTCCTACAAGTACGACCCCTACGGGCTCATCCGTGCCACCACTGGCTCAACACCCAACCCGTTCAAGTTCACCGGCCAATACCACGAGGCCCAAGGCAACCTCTACAAGATCGGCGCCCGCTACTACGCCCCGACCCTAGGCCGCTGGACGCAGCAAGACCCGCTCGATCAAGTAGGCGACCTACGCGACGGAAACCGGTACGTCTACGCCGGAGCAGATCCCATCAACCGGATAGACCCTACGGGACTGCTTAGTTTTGACGAGATCGTGCGTGAGGTCCAAGAGACGGCTGGCGAGGTCCAACGTATCTATGACGATATCCAATCACTCGGCCGGACTCGCGGCGGACGTGCCTTAGCCAGGTGCCTACTTGCCGGCGGGGTGGTCACGGCCGTTTCCAAGAACCCGGGCTGGGGTCTTGCCGTCTGCGGTGGAGTCACTGTCGTGACGAGAGGTAGATGAGACTGCCCATCAAGTACAAGGTACCGGCATGGATAATCGCGATCCTTCTATTGCTGCCTATCCTCCTCGTTGACAGCCAGAACCTGCGTGGTTTGTTGGCTGCGATCGTGATTCTTGGCTGTTTCTTGTATGAGAGTCGCTCTGTCGAGCGCATATCACGTCGATCAATAATCCGCGGTCTATCCTCACTCGCAATCGTGGTGGCGGCAGCCATGGGGACTTGGGCGCTCATTGCGCTTACGGACTTGGACGCGGGTTTAGCGTGGCTGTCGGGACTTTTGGCCGGAATGAGCGCGACTAAACTCATCGAGAGGACTCCCCTACGTTCGCGGCAGCCAGGCAATGGGGTGCAATAGTGTGTCGAACGCTGCTTGCAACGCGGCTCCGAACGACCTTTATGGCCTCATCCGCGCGACCACCGGTTCAACATCCAACCCGTTCAAGCTCACTGGGCAGTAAACGAGGCCCAAGGCAACCTCTACGGACGGCGAGCAAGAACCCGAAGGGGGCAATGAGGACTAGGAAGGCTCCCAACGCGATGAGTCAAGGCCATATCACGAGCCCGAGGACGATGGTAATTGCGCATATGACGACGACGGATCTGATTTGGGCCGGTCGTGGTCGTGGTCGCTGGGGATACGGTCTAGCAGCGATCCGCGCAGGGGTCTCATCGCTCGTCCGATAAGCGCGATTGCTAGCAGGGTCCTCTGCTGCCACATCCGAAGTCTGCCCGGACAGGTCCAACGGAAACGTTACGTAGAGCGTTTGCCTCGATACCACCGGAACGGCCCGGTGAGCCGCCGCCACGGTGCGTGTAGGCATCCATCTCGGCGCTGGGTAGATCGGAGGCATCGGCACCGAGCAACCAGGAGGAACATGACGGAGGAGGAGCGGCAGAGGATGGCCCAGCTGGAGGATCGTGTGTGAATCTTCGCCGCTGCCGCAGGCGTTAACGTCACCCTGGACCTCCCTCAGGGCGTGATCGACGCTGCTCGTCGAGGAGATCGGATCGAGGCGGTGAGGGGATTTCGGGAGTTGGGCTTGGGACTCGCAGCAGCAGCGCGTGCCGCGGATGCCGCGGCCGGTGAGGAACGAGGTTCCGCCGACCGGCCAGGCGATCCCCTCGTGCGAGTCGCGCGCGTCCTCCTGCCACTCGCCGGCGCTCTGTTCGTGACGATGCTGCTAGCCGAGTCAACAACGGATGGCGCCAGCGTGCTGCTCCTGATTCCTGCCGGCTTGGCGATCGTGGCGCGGGGAGTCCTCATGCTCGTCTACACCGACCGGGTGCTGGTGCCGCTGGCCCGCCGGGAGGCTGCCAGTCCGTGGGCAAAGTTCGGGATGAACACTGAGTACCGCTACGGGGCGGCTCTACTAGTGGTTATCGGACTGGGGTGGATGCTGGGCGGAGCTGTCTATGGGCTCTGAGCGGCCGCCCGCCAAGCGCCGGCGGACGCAAACACCCGCGCGGCCCTTCTGGCTGGCGGCCTCGATCTTCTGGATTGGTGGTGGCGTGGCAGTCATCGCTGGCAAGGTGTTGCTCGGCGCCGCCCTGCTCCTCGTCGCCGCGGCGGCACTGCTCATCCTGCGATCGCTCCATCGGCGTGCCAAGGGTTCGGTGGACAGAGATCACGCGTCGATCCTCGACATGCTCGGTCCCTGATGGCGAAGCGCGGCAGTCTTCCGCGGCGTGGCAGGCGGACCGGCGAAACGGATTCTCAACGCCCGGCGGACGCCGCCCCGCCTCGTGAGGCGAACAGGTAGCAAGTGGATGAGGGCCGTGACAACCCGAAGGACCTCGAAATCTTCGAGGTTAGGAGACAGCTCATGAGTCATGCCGCTTTGAGCGCTGTGCTGGCAGTCGCCTCGACGGTCGCCGTGTTGGTGATCTTCGACTGGGATGCAAGTGAGGTAGCGGTCTGGGGCGGTATCGGCGCGGTGGTCTGGACGGTTGTTGCTTTCTTCACATGGACTGCCGCGATGTTGCCTCGAGGCGACCTCCTGCCCCCACCACCTGACGTTGTCCTCGGGCGCCGCGGGGGGCTGATCCAAGATGCGATCCGGTTGGTCGCCGTCGTGATGGCGTGCGTTGGCATCGCATGGCTCGCCACCGAGATGGATGCCGGCGCCTTCTCGATCCCTGGTCAGTTCATTGGCTACGCCTGCGCCTCGCTCGCCGGCGCCCTTTGGGTCGCATGGTGGGAGAGGCGGCATGGACAAACGGTCGTGGCCAGGTACGAGCGCGAGGACGATGACGAGCTCTATGCGACGCCTCTGGCACCAGACGCTGATGGCTGACATGCTCGCTCAGGTGTGGCTGTGGGTGGCAGACGCCTTCGAGGGGCGCCCGGTCGCCGCGCTCTTGACGGCACTGGCATTTGCCGCTCTAATCGGCGGCGCGGTCTTCCTAGTCGGTGCCTAGCGTGAGTGGCTACTACGATCAGCCACGAGGGCACCGACACGAAGATTGCTATGGCTGTGGGAGGGCGACGCTCGCGGCTGGCTCGTGATGGTGCTGACTGTCGTTGGCACTGTTGTGGCCGCCTGGGGTCTGTCAGAGATGGGCTCATGACGGTGATCTAGACATGACCACTGACGACCTCAAACAGCTCGTCCGTGACGTCGAGCTGCCTCGTCAGAAGGTCTACCGCGCCGGGGACGTCCAGTACGTTCCGGCATGGAGGCTCGTGGCGGTCGCTTCCCGAAGCTATGGGCTGGGCGAAGATGCCGAGAAGCAGGTCGACGCCTTGGTCGTGGAGCTTGGGGGGAAACGAATCGATGTGGTCGACCCATGGCGCGTGATTCCAGACCTCATCAAGCGCCTACTCGGACGACCGATTCCTCCACGCGAGGATCTCTACGAACTGCCAACGACGATGCTCGAAACGTGATGCCGAGAGCTCTTGTCGCTTTCGTCACCGCCTTGTCTGGCGCGGCGCTTCTGGTCGGCGCATATCGGGCCATCGCTCTGGGGGAGCAGAATCCGGCGCGTGGCCTCCTGATGTTCGGCGGGATCGTCTTCCTCACCAATGTGTCCATGTGGATCGCGCGTCGACGGGGTGAGGACACCTGGTAAGCGCGCCTCGGATCGTGCGCTAGCCGGTCGAGCGCGATCGGCGGTCGAGCCGGATGAAGACGGTGGCCATTGCGAAGACGATCAGGCCGCAGGCGGCGCCACCGGCGAGGGCCTCCGGCAGGCTAGCGTCGCCGAGGAAGAAGGCGATTGCGGTAATCAGCGGGATGGTGATCAGGGCGGCGATGACTGCGTCTGGGAAGACTTGCTCGGGTTTCCAATGGTCGGTGCCGTAGCGGTCGGCGTCCCGCCTAACGAGGGCCGCCTGGACCTCGAGCAGTGGCCACAGGAAGGCGAATGGCCAGAAGAACCTGAGGTCGATCCAGCCAGACAGGAAGAAGACTGCCACGCCCCAGGGAAGGAGGAGGACGAGCGAGAGGCCGAATACTCGCCAGGGGGGAGTTGCCTCCGCGGATCTGTCGTCGGGAGCGTCGCGGCCGTCGGCAAACCGGCGAACCGCCAAGGCGAACGCGAGCAGCACAGCGAACTGCACGGTCTCGGAGTGCGTCAGCAGCCACGACGCCGCCAGTGCGGCCAGCGCCGCGACGAGGATTGCCCGCATAGCCCAGCTGGGAGTTGCGGCCTTCATGGCTTTCAGGTCTTGGCGTCGGCGGGGAGCGGCTGTGGCTCGCCGATTGCGCGACCGTCCGAGCTTGCCGTCCGAGACCCACCGTTCGCGCCGCCGTCCGTCTTGGCCAGCTCCGACGGCCACCAGAACTTGGGGCCGATCTTGAGGGCGAGGGCGGGGACGAGCACGGAGCGGACGAGGAAGGTGTCGAGCAGGACGCCGAAGGCGACGACGAAGCCGATCTCGGTCAGGAAGACGAGCGGCAGGACGGCGAGGACGGAGAAGGTCCCGGCGAGGACGATGCCGGCGCTTGTGATCACGCCGCCAGTGACGGCGAGGGCGCGGAGAACGCCGTCGCGGGTGCCGTGCTTGAGCGTCTCCTCGCGCGCCCGGGCGATCAGGAAGATGTTGTAGTCGACGCCCAGTGCGACGAGGAAGACGAAGGCGAACAGCGGCAGGCCGGGGTCGGAGCCGGGGAAGCCGAAGACCATGTCGAAGGCGAAGTAGCCCACGCCGAGGGCGGCGGCGAAGCTGAGGATCACCGTCGCGATCAGGATCAGAGGCGCGACGACGGCTCGCAGCAGGAGGACGAGGATCAGGAACACGACGACGAGGACGATCGGCGGTATCACGATCGAGTCCCAGGCGGAGGCCTCGCGCAGGTCGAACTCGACCGCCGTCGGCCCGCCGACGAGCGTGTCGGGTGCGACGTCGCGGACTGCGTCGCGAAGCGGCTCCACGATGTCGTAGGCCTCGGTGGAGTAGGGGGTCGGCTCGAGCGTCGCCTGGACCAGCACGCCGCCCTCGCCCTGGGCGACCGGCGGGGTGACGGACTCGACGCCGGGGACCTGCTCGGCGGCGCGCGTCACGGCCTCCACCCGCCCGGGATCGGCGACGATGATGTCGGTGGGCGCCGCCGAGCCGGCGGCGAAGCTCTCGGCGAGGATCTCCTGACCCTGGACCGACTCGACCTCGGTGCGGTAGCTGTCGTTGCTGGTCAGGTCGGTCGAGAAGAAGGCGAGACCGCAGCAGAGCACGAACAGGACGGCGAGCGAGCCGGCCAGCACGCGGTTGCGTCCGCGGGCGACCCAGTCCCCGACCCGCTTCCAAAACCCGTGCGTCGCGTCGGCGAGGTGCTCGCGGCGGTAGCGGCGCAGCTCGTACGGGCGGAAGACGCGCTTGTCGAGCGGGCCGACGATCAGCGACGGGAAGCGCCAGTCCGTGAACCAGCGCACGACGAGCGCGACGATCAGCTTGACCACCAGGTTGAGCAGCACCAGCGGCAGCAGGACGATCACCAGCAGGCTGGCGAGGATCACGCTGCCCAGCGCCGTGACGCGCGGCCCCTCCGTGATGTTGCGCAGCGACCACCCCGGAACGCCCTCCTCCGTCGGCGCGGTCTCCGGCGTGTGCGGCACGAACGGCCAGAACGCGCGTCGGCCGAAGATCGTCAGCAGCGCCGGCAGCAGCGTCAGCATCGACAGCGCCGCGCAGGCGACGCCCATCGCGCCGATCGGGCCGAGCCCCGACGTGCCGTTGACCTTGGCGATCGTCAGACAGAAGAGCGCGGCGATGACGGTCGCCGCGGAGGCGAAGATCGCTGGTCCGGCCGAGGCGAGGGCGGTCTGCATCGCCTGGTGCTTGTCGGCGGTGTGATGCAGCTCCTCGCGGTAGCGGGCGACGATCAACAGCGCATAGTCGGTCCCCGCGCCGAGGACGAGGATCGACATGATCGAGCTCGACTGGCCGTTGATCGTCACGCCGAGCTCGGAGATCCCGTACCCGACCGAGCGCGAAAGCATCTCGGCGAAGACCACGGCTAGCAGCGGGATCAGGAAGAAGATCGGCGACCGGTAGATCACGATCAGCAGGAAGATCACGAGGCTGAGCGCGGCCAGCAGCAGCGTGCCGTCGATGCTCTCGAAGACCTCGATCGCGTCCGCCGCATAGCCGGCGCCGCCGGTGATCTTCACCTCGAGGCCGCCGCCCGGGTCCGAGACCTGGTCGCGCCACTCCTGGATCGGGTCGAGGATCGTGTCGGCCTCGCCGTCGCCCTTCAGGTACGCGGTGACGATCGCCGCCTTGCCGTCGCGCGAGCAGATCGGGCCGACGAACGGGGCGTAGCCCTCGGGCTGCCCGGCGACCGGAGTGGTCGGGCCGCCGCAGCCCGCGGGCTGGCCGCTCTGTGGGCTCGCGGCGCCGCCCTGCGCGCTGCCGGTCGTCTCGGCGGGCGACTGACCTCCGGCGCCGGCCGGCCCGCTCTCGCTGGGCCCGCGACCGCCCTGCTGACC
>DATABV010000200.1:0-5951 GCA_036259395.1 Thermoleophilaceae bacterium
CCATGGGCGCTCGGGTGATCGTCTGCGACCCGCACCGCGCGGTCGTCAGCGGCCCGAGCCGGCTTCACGGCGAGCGCATGGAGAGCCCGGACATCCGCGCCGGCATGGCGATGCTCATCGCGGCGCTGTGCGCCGAGGGCAGCTCGGAGATCGGCAACGTGCGCCAGATCGACCGTGGCTACGAGCGGATCGAGGAGCGCCTGCGCGCGCTCGGCGCGCGGATCGAGCGTGTCCCCCCGCGAGGCGTCACCCCGCAGGGTGAGCCGCTTCCCGTCTAGGCTGCGCGTCACACCGCCGAGGAGGGGACGGTCGTGATTCACCCGATACCCGCGGGCACGCGCGACGTGCTGCCCGACGAGATGCGCGAGCTGCGCGCGATCGACGAGCGTCTGCGCTCGACCTTCGCCGAGGCTGGCTACGGCGAGGTCTGGACGCCGATGGTGGAGTACGAGGAGGTCTTCGCGGCTGGGGCGGCCCCCGGCCAGCCAGGCGCCGCGGGGGGTACGGGGGGCGCGAGCCCCCCGACCGCAATCCGGATGTTCGACGACGCGGGCAAGGTCATGGCGCTGCGCTCGGACATGACGGTGCCGATTGCGCGCGTCGTGGCCACCCGCTTCGCGGAGTCCGAGCGCGAGCTGCGGCTCTGCTACTCGGCGCACTCCTACCGAACGGTCGGGGACCGCACCGGCCAGCAGCGCGAGTTCCTGCAGAGCGGCATCGAGTTGATCGGCGTGCCCGGGCCGACCGGCGAGGCCGAGGTGGTCGAGCTCGCGCTCGGCGCGCTCGCGAACGCCGGCCTGGCGCGGCACCGGATCGGCGTCGGCGACGGGTCGCTCTACCGCCGGCTGCTCATCGCGCTCGAGGTCCCGCCCGACCGTCATCGCGAGCTGCTCGTCTGCCTGACACGGCGCGATCTCGTCGGCCTCGAGCGGCGCGTCGACGTGCTCGGCCTGTCGCGCGACGCGCGCGACCTGCTCGTCGACCTGCCCGAGCTCCGTGGCGGTCCCGAGGTGCTCGAGCGCGGCGACGGTGTTGCCGCCGACGCGCTCGCCCGGCTGCGCGAGCTCTACGCGGCGCTGGAGGCGCGCGGCCTCGCCGACCGGGTGATCCTCGACCTCGGCCTGGTGCGCGACCTCGGCTACTACACCGGTGCGGTCTTCGAGCTCTACGACCCGGCCGTCGGCTTCGCGCTCGGCGGCGGCGGACGCTACGACGACCTGATCGGCCGCTTCGGTGCGCCGCGACCGGCTTGTGGGATCGCGCTCGACGTGCAGCGGGTCCACATCGCACAGGCGGCCGAGGAGCGCCAGCGATGAGCGCGACCGGTCTGACGATCGCGGTGCCGCGCGGCGCCCTGATGGGCGGAACGCTCGATCTGCTCGACGGCCTCGGCGTCGACACCGCCGAAGTGCGCTCCAACGACCGCAAGCTGCTGTTCGAGGAGGCCGGCATCGTCACGATGCGGCCGAGCGACGTGCCGACCTACGTCGAGCACGGCGCGGCCGACATCGGCATAACCGGCAAGGACGTCCTGCTCGAGAGCCCGGAGCGCGACGTCTACGAGCTGCTCGACCTCGGCTACGGGCGCTGCGAGATGGTCGTCGCGCGGCGCAGCGGCGACGACGCGCTGGGCGAATCGCTGCGCCGGCTCGGCCGCGTGCGGATCGCGACGAAGTACACGCGGATCGCCGCAGAGCACTTCGCGCGCACCGGCCGCCAGGTCGAGCTGGTCGCGGTCAAGGGATCGGTCGAGCTGGCCCCGCTTACCGGGATGGTCGACGGCATCGTCGACCTGACCGCCACCGGCAAGACGCTCGCCGAGAACGGCCTCGAGGTGGTCGAGGACATCGTCACCTGCACGGCGCGGCTGATCGCCAACCCGGTCGCGCACAAGCTCAAGGCAGCCGAGATCGATGCCGTCGTGCAGGCGCTGCGTGCAGCGACGGCGCGCGACGGGCGGCCGGCGTGAGGTCGCGCTCCTTCGGCCCCGACGCGACGGCGGCCGACATCCGTGGCCTGACTCCGGATCCCCGCAGCGTCGAGGCTGGCGTGCGCGAGATCCTCGCGGAGGTCGGCGCCCGTGGCGACGCGGCGGTCGCCGAGCTGACGCAGCGGATCGACGGTGTCCGCATCGACCCGTCCCGGCTGCGCGTCGAGCCGGCGACCCTGGAGGCGGCCGGCGCGTCGCTCGAGCCGCAGGTTGCCGACGGGCTGCGCGCCGCGATAGCGAACGTGCGCGCGGTCGCCGAGGCGCAGCTGCGCGGCCAGGTCGCCGTCGAGCTCGCCGACGGCCAGGTCGTCGACGTCGAGGAGCTGCCGGTCCGGCGCGCCGGGATCTACGCGCCGGCCGGTCGCGCGGCCTACCCGTCGTCGGTCGTCATGGCGGCCGCGACGGCGCGGGCGGCCGGCGTCGAGCAGGTTGCGGTCTGCGCCGGTCCCGGGCCGGACGGCGAGATCCACACGGCGATCCTCGCCGCGTGCGCGCTCTGCGGCGTCGACGAGGTCTACCGCGTCGGCGGCGCGCAGGCGATCGGGGCGCTCGCCTATGGGACCGAGACGGTCGCCGCGGTCGACGTGATCGCGGGCCCCGGCGGTCCGTGGGTCCAGGAGGCGAAGCGGCAGTTGGTCGGCACGGTCGGGATCGACGGGATCGCCGGTCCGAGCGAGCTGGTGGTCGTCGCCGACGGCGACGCCGACCCAGAGCCGCTCGCCCTCGACCTGCTCGCGCAGGCCGAGCACGGTCCCGACAGCCTCGTCGTCGCAATCGCGCCGGCTGCCGAGCTGCTCGAGGCGATCGGCGCGGCGGTCGAGCGCCTCGTGCCCGATCGGCCGTCGGTGCAGGACACGACGCTGGCGCTCGTTCGCAGCGCGACCGCCGCCGCCGCGGTGGAGCTCGCCGACGCGATCGCCCCCGAGCACCTGCAGCTCGTCGGGCCGGAGCCGGAGGCGCTCGCCGGCCGGGTCCGCGCCGCGGGCTGCGTGTTCGTCGGCGAGGCCGCCGCGACGGCCTTCGGCGACTACGTCGCCGGCTCGAACCACATCCTCCCGACGGGCGGCGCCGCGCGCTTCCAGAGCGCGGTCTCGCCGGCTACGTTTCGGCGCCGAATGGCTCGCGTATCCTTCCCCGGCGACGCCGCCGCCCGCCTGGCCGCTCGCGGTGCGGCGGTCGCCCGCGCCGAGGGTTTCCCAGTCCACGCCGAGTCCATGGAGCGCCGCGCTTGACCCGTAGCGCAGACATCGCACGCCGCACCAAGGAGACCGACGTCGAGCTGTCGCTCGAGCTCGACGGCGACGGGGCGGGCACGCGCGCGACCGGCGTCGGCTTCTTCGACCACCTGCTCGACGCGATCGCTCGCCACGGCCGGATCGACCTCGACGTCAAGGTCGAGGGCGACCTCGAGACCGGACCCCACCACACCGTCGAGGACACCGGCCTGGCGTTCGGCCGAGCCCTCGACGAGGCGCTCGGCGACCGCAGCGGGATCCGCCGCTACGGCCACGCGGTCGTGCCGATGGACGAGGCGCGCGCCAGCTGCGCACTCGACGTCTCCGGCCGCCCGTTCGCCGCCTTCGAGGCCGACCTGCCTGCCGAGGCGATTGCGGACTTCGACTCCGACCTGGCCGAGGAGTTCTTCCGCGCGGTCGCCAACACGGCGAAGCTGACGCTGCACGTGACCGTCGAGCGCGGCGTCAACACCCACCACATGGTCGAGGCCGCCTTCAAGGCGTTCGCGCGCGCGCTGCGCGAGGCGGTCGCGATCGACCCCGACGAGCGCGGCATCCCGTCGACGAAAGGCCTGCTGTGAGCGGCGGGCCCACGGTGGCGATCCTCGACTACGGGATGGGCAACCTGCGCTCGGCCGAGAAGGCCTTCGAGCACGTCGGCGCGAGCGCGCCGATCACGCGCGAGCACGACGTCGTGCGGGCGGCGGACGGAGTCGTCCTGCCGGGAGTCGGCGCCTTTCCGAAGGCGATGGCGGCGGTACGCGAGCTTGGGCTCGACTCGCTGCTGCGCGAGCGCCACGAGGCAGGGGTGCCGATCCTCGGCATCTGCCTCGGCATGCAGCTGCTCTACGAGGGCAGCGACGAGCACGAGGGGGCAGAGGGGATCGGCCTGCTGCCCGGGCGGATCGAGGCGCTCGACGCGCCGGGGCTGAAGGTGCCGCACATCGGCTGGAACCCGGTCTCCTGGCGGCGCGAGAGCGAGATCGCCGACGGGCTGCCGGAGCCCTGCGCCTTCTACCACGTGCACTCCTACGCGAAGCGCGAGACCGACAGCGACGAGGTCGTCGGGGTCGCGAGCTATGGCCAGGAGTTCGCGAGCGTCGTCGAGGCCGGCGACGTCTACGGGACCCAGTTCCACCCCGAGAAGTCCGGGCCGGACGGGCTCGCGCTGCTGCGCAACTTCGTCGCGCGCTGCCGGGCGGGAGCGCGGGCAGCGGCATGATCCTCCTGCCGGCGGTCGACATCCGCGACGGCAAGGCGGTCCGACTGCGCCAGGGCCGCTTCGACGACGAGACGGTCTACGCCGACGACCCGCTCGAGGCGGCGCGGTCGTTCGTCGAGGCGGGCGCGCGCTACCTGCACGTCGTCGACCTCGACGGCGCGCGCGACGGCGCGCCTGCCAACCTCGACCACCTCGAGCGGATCACCGCCGAGCTCGAAGTGCCGGTCCAGTACGGCGGCGGCCTGCGCTCGCTGCAGTCGGTCCGCGCTGCGCTGGCGGCGGGCGCTGCACGCGTCGTGATCGGGACGGCCGCCTACGGCGATGCCGACTTCCTCCAGACCGCGCTCGAGACCTGGCGCCAGCGGATCCTCGTGGCGGTCGACGTCCGCGGCGGCCACGTGTCGGTCTCCGGCTGGACGCGCGAGACGCAGATGCGCCCCGAGGAGCTGATCGCTCGCCTGCAGCAGCAGGGCGCGACGCGCTTCGTCTACACCAACGCCGACCGCGACGGGATGCTCGAGGGAGTCGACGTCGAGGAGGTACGGCGGATCTCCGCGGCCGTGCGCGGCCGCTTCATCATGTCGGGCGGGATCGGCTCGCTCGCCGACCTCGAGGCGCTGCGCGACCTGCGCCTGCTCAACCTCGCCGGCGTGATCTCGGGCAAGGCGCTCTACGAGGGCCGCTTCAGCGTCCGCGACGGGCGTGCGGCGCTCGAGGCCAAGCCGGCGCCGCGTCCCTAGCCGTGCTGCTCAAGCGCGTCATCCCGTGCCTCGACGTCGACCGCGGACGGGTCGTCAAGGGCACCAACTTCGTCGACATCCGCGACGCCGGGGACCCTGTCGAGCGCGCCGTCCGCTACCAGGACGAGTGCGCCGACGAGATCGTCTTCCTCGACATCACCGCTTCGCACGAGAAGCGCGACACGGTCGCCGCGCTGGCCCGGCGCTGCGCCGACGACGTCTTCATCCCGTTCACGATCGGCGGCGGGATCCGCTCCGTCGCAGACGCCCAGGTGGTGCTCGACGCCGGCTCCGACAAGGTGTCGGTCAACTCGGCGGCGGTCGAGCGGCCGCAGCTGATCGGCGAGCTCGCGGAGGTCTTCGGCGCCCAGTGCGTCGTGCTGGCGATCGACGCGCGCAAGCGGACCGTCGCGGGCGCCGGCTACGAGGTGCTGGTCCACGGAGGCCGGACCGAGACCGGCCGCGAGGCGGTCGAGTGGGCGCGCGAGGGCGTCGAGCGCGGCGCGGGGGAGATCCTCTTGACCAGCATGGACCGCGACGGCACCGAGGACGGCTACGAGCTCGAGCTCACCCGCGCGGTCGCCGACGCCGTCGACGTCCCCGTCATCGCCTCGGGCGGCGCCGGGACGCTCGACCACCTCGTCGACGCCGTCGAGCGGGGCGGCGCCGACGCCGTGCTCTGCGCCTCGATCTTCCACTACGGGAAGTACCGGGTGCGCGACGCCAAGGAGCACCTGGCGGCCGCCGGGATCCCGGTCCGCCGC
>DATABV010000201.1:0-5637 GCA_036259395.1 Thermoleophilaceae bacterium
CGACGTCCTCGAGCCCCACCTGCGCGTAGCCGCGCAGGAGCCTGGCGATGCCGCAGATCCGCTCGGACACGATCGGGTTCTTCTTGTGCGGCATCGCCGACGAGCCCTTCTGCCCCGCGCGGAACGGCTCCTCGACCTCGCGCACCTCCGTGCGCTGCAGATGACGGACCTCCGTGGCGAACCGCTCGAGGCCTGCGCCCGCGAGGGCGATCGCGTTCAGGAGCTGCGCGTGGCGGTCGCGCGCGACGACCTGGGTCGAGACGTCCTCGCGCGCGAGGCCGATCCGCTCGAGCACCGCCGTCTCGAGCTCCGGCCCGTTGGCGGCGTAGGTGCCGACGGCGCCCGAGAGCGCGCCGACCGACGCCTGCTCGACGGCGCGCTCGAGCCGGCGCAGGTTGCGGTCGGCCTCGAAGGCGAAGCCGGCGAGCTTGACGCCGAACGTCATCGGCTCGGCGTGGATGCCGTGCGTGCGCCCGACGCAGAGCGTGGCGGCGTGCTCGCGCGCCCGCGCGACCAGCGCGTCGCGGTAGCCGCGCGCGCCCTCGACGAGAATCGCCCCGGCACGGGCGATCTGCAGGCCGAGCGCCGTGTCGAGTACGTCAGAGGAGGTCAGCCCGTGGTGGACCCAGCGGCCCTGCTCGCCGACCGACGCCGCGACCACGTCGACGAACGCGGCGACGTCGTGGTCGGTGACCTGCTCGCGCTCCTTGACCGCCTCGACCGTGAAGCTCGCCCGCTCGCGTACCGCCGCGGCGTCGTCCGCCGGCACCGCCCCCGCCTCGGCAAGCGCGTCGACAACCGCGAGCTCGACCGCCAGCCAGCCGTCGAGCTTCGCCTGCTCGGACCACACCGCGCCCATCTCCGGGCGCGTGTAGCGCTCGATCACGCGTCGAGGATCCGCGCCGCGAGCACGGCGGCGTTCTTGGCGCCGTCGACGCCAACGCACGCGACCGGCACTCCGGGCGGCATCTGGGCGATCGCGAGCATCGCGTCGAGCCCGCCGGCGACCGAGGTCTTCGAGGTCAGCGGCACGCCGATCACCGGCAGGTCGGTGTGCGCCGCGACCACGCCGGGAAGCGCCGCCGCCAGGCCGGCGCCGGCGATCACCACGCGCAGGCCGCGCATGCGCGCGTTCTTCGCGTACTCGGCGACCACGTCGGGGTCGCGGTGGGCGCTCATCACGCGGATCTCGTAGCGGATCCCGCGGTCCTCGAGCTCCTTGCCCGCCTTCTCCATCACCGGCATGTCCGACTTCGAGCCCATCACGATCCCGACGCGCGGCGCGTCGACCGCGAGGTCGTCGAACTGGTGCTCGACCTCGGTCTCGGTGACCGGCTCGCGGCTCTGCTCTGGATCGTTCGTCATCCCGCCACCTCCTCTACGCGCGCGACCGCCCGCTCGGCGATGTCATGGCGCATCTGCTTGCCGTCGAATTGGATCCGCTCCGCGACCCGGTAGGCGTGCTCCCGGGCCTCGGCGGGCGTGGAGCCTATCCCGGTCACGTTCAGGACCCGTCCGCCGGCGGTCACGATCCGCCCGTCGCGCTCGGCCGTGCCGGCGTGCAGCAGTTCGACCTCGATCGAGTCGACGGCGCGCAGCCCGCTGATCTCGTCGCCCGACGACGAGCTGGCGGGGTAGCCGGCGGACGCGAGCACGACGGTCACCGCCCAGTCGGGCGACCACTCGATCTCGACGCCCGCAAGGCCGCCGGGACGCGTCGCGGCGTCGAGCAGCTCGAGCAGGTCGGAGCACAGCCGGGTCAGCACCGCCTGGGTCTCGGGGTCGCCGAAGCGGACGTTGTACTCGAGCACCTTCGGCCCGTCGGAGGTCATCATCAGGCCGGCGTAGAGGACGCCGTGGAAGGGCGTGCCGCGACGGCGCAGCTCGTCGACGACCGGCTGGTGAACGGCGAGCGCGAGCGCCTCGGCGTGCTCTCGATCGATGCCCGGGACCGGCGAGTAGCTGCCCATGCCACCGGTGTTCGGCCCCTCGTCGCCGTCGTAGATCCGCTTGTAGTCCTGGGCCGGGGCCATCGGAACCGCACGCTCGCCGTCGCAGAGCGCGAGCAGCGAGAGCTCCTCGCCCGCGAGGAACTCCTCCATCACGACGTCGGTCTTGCCGAACCGCTGTTGGGTGAAGAGCTCCTCGACCGCGGCGCGTGCCTGCTCCTCGTCCTGGCAGATCACGACCCCCTTTCCAGCGGCGAGCGTGTCGGCCTTCAGGACGAGGGGGTAGGCCGCCTCGGCGAGCCGCTCGAGCGCCTCGGAGCGGGACGTCAGCACGGCATAGTCGGCGGTGGGCACGCCGACGGCCGCCATCAGCTCCTTGGCGTAGCGCTTCGAGCCCTCAAGCCGGGCCGCAGCGGCGGTCGGCCCGAACGCTCGGATGCCGGCTTCGCCGAGCGCGTCGACGACGCCCGCGACCAGCGGCGCCTCCGGTCCGACGACGACGAGGTCGACCTCGCGCTCGCGCGCCGCCGCGACGAGCCCGTCGACGTCGTCGACGGCGATGTCGAGGCACTCGACCTTGTCCCTGGCGATGCCGGCGTTGCCCGGCGCGCACAGCAGGTCCGGGTGCTGCGGGCTGCGCAGCAGCCGCCTGACCAGGGCGTGCTCGCGGCCGCCGCCGCCGATCACCAGGACGCGCGGCACGTCAGAGCGAGGCGATGAAGTCGTCGACCGGGATCGCCGTCAGCGACTCGTAGCGAGCGGTTCCGCGCGAGCCGAGCTCGAGCGAGACGCGCGCCATCGTCGCCTCGTCGGGAGCCTCGACGACGTTGACGAAGTCGAAGCGGCCGAGCACCGCCCACTGCGCCTTGACCTCGGCGCCGAGCTGCTCGATCTCGCGGTTGACCTCGAGGATCCGCTGCGGGTTGTTCTTGATCGTCTGGACCCCCTCGGGGGTCAGGGTGCTGAGCAGTACGAAGGTGGGCAAGGCATTCCTTTCGAATCGACGCCGCCACAGCGGTTTCTCGCAGTTTTCCCGATCCGGCGCAAGGCCGGTAGCCTCGGCCAATGGCCGGCCGGATCTACGACGCCACCTGGGGTAGGGCGTTCGCCCTCGGCTACGACTTCTTCTTCCAGCGCGCGGAGCGCGCCGGGCTGCGCGAGCTGCGCCGGCGGGCGCTCGCCGGCGCGTCCGGGAAGACGCTCGAGATCGGCGCCGGGACGGGGCTCAACCATGACCTCTATCCGCCGGCCGTGACCGAGCTGACACTGACCGAGCCATTCGAGCCGATGGCGCGCCAGCTGCGCGAGAAGGCCAGCGCGCTGACGGTTCCCGTCGAGGTGATCGAGACGCCGGCCGAGGCCCTGCCGTTCCCCGACGACAGCTTCGACACGGCCGTCCTCACCCTCGTCCTCTGCACGGTGCCCGAGCCCGACCGCGCACTTGCCGAGATCGCGCGCGTCCTGAAGCCCGGCGGTCGCTTCCTATTCCTCGAGCACGTCCGCGCGCCGGACCCCGGCCTGGCGCGTTGGCAGGACCGGCTCGCCGGGCCTTGGCGCGCCTTCGGCCACGGCTGCAACTGCAACCGCGACACGCTCGCGACGATCGAGCGCTCAGAGCTGGAGGTCGAGCGCGCTGAGCGCGGCGAGTTCCCGAAGATGCCGCCGCTCGTCAAGCCGATGTTGATCGGCGCGGCTATCGTCGGCTCACCGCCCCGAACCGAGAGCCGAGCTTGAAGCTGCGCAGCGCCGTCCTCATCACCGTCACCGTCGCCGCGCTCGCAGGTCCGGCGACCGCATTGGCCGCCACGCTCAGCGTCGACAAGGCCTGTTACGGCGCGGGCGAGCGCGTGCAATTCTCCGGCGGCGGCTACACCCCGAACGGAGCGGTGGCGCTCAGCGTCAGCGGACGTCAGCTAGGGGTCGGGAGCGCCAACGCGGTCGGTGAGTTCACCGCCAACCTCGCCGCCCCCGAGATCGACGGCAAGCGGCGGACCGACATCTTCACCGCCACCGATCAGGCCAACCTTGCGCTGACCGCCAGCGTGCCGGTGCTGCTAACGTCGCTAAACGTCGCCGTCAAGCCGCGCAACGGCGACCCGAGCAAGCCGAAGCGAATCGTCGCGCGCGGCTTCACCAAGGGCCGGACGCTGTATGCGCACGTGCGGCGGGGCAAGGTCAAGCGCAACCTGCGGGTCGGCCGGCTGAAGGGGCCGTGCGGAACGCTGAGCGTCAAGCGAAGGCTGTTCCCACCCGGCGCGAAGCCGGGTCTCTACAAGGTGCAGTTCGACGCGCGCCGCAGGTACTCCGCGAGCACGACCCCGCAGATGGCGTTCATGGTCACGGTCTTCCAAACGGTCCGGCCCGCCCGGGCCAGCGCGGCCGGCTGATCCCAGTCCCCTAGACGTCGACGTCGGGGTAGCGCGCACGCAGATGCCCCGCAAGCGCGGCGCGGACCGCGCGCCGCTCCTCCGACGACGCCATCCGGTAGCGGCCGAGCAGCTCCTTCTGCCCCTCGAGCGGCAGTCCCGCGATCTCCCAGCGGACGGCCAGCCGCTCGAAGAGGTACTCGACGCGCCGCTGCCAGCGGTCCTCGGCGCTGGCGGCGGGCTTGGCGTCGAGCTTGTCGAGGCCGCGGAGAGTGCCGGCGCTCAGCTCGTCGCGCAGCGTGAGGACGTTGCCGGCGTCGTCGGTGTAGGAGCTGGTCGAGGTGGACGGCGCGCCGCCGACCTCGCGCTGCCGCTTGCGTGCGCGCTTGCCCATCGCCGCAGCGTAGAACGCGGCGAGCGGGCGGCGCGGGTCAGCCGCCCTTGAGGCCCTTCAGTCCCGGATCGTCGGGGTTGTAGGCGGGGTCCTCGTCGAGCTGGTCGACCTCGGGGCCCTGCTCCTCGTCGCCGCCCTCGTCGGGATCGTCGCCCAGCTCGCCGACGCGCGGGACGTCGTCGGGCGTCGGGTACGGCTTGTCGGTGACCTCGTGCTCCTCGTCGCCGGGTCCGCCCGGCCGCTCTGTCTCGCTCATGGGGCGGAGGTACCCGTCGCCCTGGGGGCCAAACCGGCTAGGCGCCGACGGCGGCCGGCGTCTCGGCGCGTGTGAAGGTCAGCTCGCCGTCGGCCGCGTCGACGCGCACCGTGTCGCCCGGCGCGAACTCGCCCTCGAGCAGCTTCAGCGCCAGCTTGTCGACCAGCTGCCTCTGCACGACGCGGCGCAGCGGCCGGGCGCCGTAGGCCGGGTCGTAGCCGAGGTTGCCGATCAGCGTCTTCGCGTCGTCGGTCAGCTCGATCTCGATCCCGCGCTCGCTCAGCCGGCGCGCCAGCCCGCTGACCGCCAGCTCGACGATCTCGCCGATCTGCGCCCGCGTCAGCGACTCGAACTGGACGATCTCGTCGAGGCGGTTGACGAACTCGGGCTTGAAGGTCGCCTGGACGCCCTCGAGCCCGCCGGCGACGTTCGAGGTCATGATCAACACGGCGTTGGTGAAGTCGACCGTGCGGCCCTGGCCGTCGGTCAGGCGGCCGTCGTCCATCACCTGGAGCAGGATGTTGAAGACGTCGGCGTGGGCCTTCTCGATCTCGTCGAGCAGCACGACCGCGTAGGGCCGCCGCCGCACCGCCTCGGTCAGCTGGCCGCCCTCGTCGTAGCCGACGTAGCCGGGCGGGGCGCCGACGAGCCGCGACACCGCGTGCTTCTCCA
>DATABV010000202.1:0-8403 GCA_036259395.1 Thermoleophilaceae bacterium
CTCGCGGTGGCGCTCGTGTCGTTCGGCTTCGGAGCTGCCTCGAACGTGCTCTCGCGGCAGGTCGAGGCGCGCGCCGACGCGTTCGCGCTCGAGCTCACCGACGAGCCCGGCGCCTTCGTCGCGCTCGAGCGCAGCCTCGCCCGGCGCAATCTCGGCGATCCGGACCCGCCGCGCCTCCTGCACGGCCTGTTCGGCACCCACCCGACCACGCTCGAGCGGATCGGCTACGGGGTCGCGTTCGGACGCTCCGATCGATGACCCTCCAGCGCCGCCGCGGAGCTAGACTCGTGCTCTCACGCGGACGTAGCTCAGTTGGTAGAGCGCGAGCTTCCCAAGCTCGAGGTCGCGGGTTCGAGGCCCGTCGTCCGCTCTGTGTCGCGGCGGTGCTCCGCCGCTTACCCTCTCCCTGATGAAGCGCCGCTCTCCCTTCGCCGTAGCCGCCGTCCTCGGCGTCGTCGCCCTGCTCGGGCTGTTGACCTACGGGCTCTTCGCCAGCGAGCCGGACCGCGGCATGGACGACGCGCTGGCGCGCGGGGAGACGGTCGCGGCGCCCGGCTTCGAGCTCGAGCGGCTCTCGGGGGGCGGCAGGGAGTCTTTGCGCGACTACCGCGGCAAGGTCGTCGTGCTGAACGCCTGGGCGTCATGGTGCGAGCCCTGCCGCGAGGAGTCGCCGCTGCTGCAGCGCTGGCACGAGCGGCTGTCGCGCGACGGGCGCGGGACGGTGCTCGGCATCGACGCGCTCGACGTCGACAGCGACGCGCGCGCCTTCGTGCGCGAGTACCGGCTCACCTACCCGATGCTGCGCGATCCCGAGGCCGAGTCGCTGCTCGACTACGGGGTCATCGGCTATCCGGAGACGTTTGTGATCGACGAGCGCGGCAACATCGTCGCGCTGCGCCGCGGCCCGGTCGACGAGCAGTGGATGCGCGACAACGTCGCGCCGCTGCTGGAGCGCTCGTGAAGCGGGCGCTCAGCCTGGCGGCGGCGCTGATGCTGCTCCTGCTTCCGGGCGGCGCGGTCGCGGCCGACTGCCCGAAGACCAGCCTCGCCGCGGTCGAGGCCGACGTGATGTGCCCCGTCTGCGGTACCCCGCTCGGCCTGGCGACCGAGGCGCCGCAGGCCAACCGCCAGCGCGCGCTGATCCAGCGCCTGGTCGACCGCTGCCGGTCGAAGGAGGAGATCGAGGAGGTTCTCGTCGCGCAGTACGGCCCCGGGGTGCTGGCGCTGCCCGAGACGGACGGCTTCCAGCTCAGCGCGTACCTGGTGCCGGCCCTGATCGTCCTGCTCGCCGCCGGCGGCATCGCGCTGGCGGCGCGGCGGTGGCGCGGCGGTGGAGGACGACCGGCCACGGCCGGCCCCGCAGAGGCGGATGTCGCGAGCAAGCGGCTCGACGACGACCTGGAGCGCTACGAGCTGTGATCGGCGCCGACGCCGTCGACACGACGGTCGTCGCGGCTTTCGCCGTCGGCTTCATCTCGTTCGTCTCGCCCTGCGTGCTGCCGCTCGTGCCCGGCTACCTCTCGACGATCTCCGGCGTCTCCTTCAGCGACATCGAGGCCGGCAGATCGCGCCGCGAGGTGCTCTGGCCGGCGCTGCTGTTCTGCCTGTCGTTCTCGCTGATGTTCGTCGCGCTCGGCATGACGGCTACCGGCCTCGGCCAGACGCTCCAGGACCACCGCCAGCTGCTGCGCGAGATCTCGGGGATCGTCCTGATGCTGCTCGGAGCCTTCTTCATCGCGACGCTGTTCATCAGCCGCCTCAACCGCGAGTGGCGCCCTGAGGCGCTGCTCTCCCACGCCGGCACCGGCGGCCCGATCGTCGCCGGGCTCGCGTTCGCGATCGCCTGGCTGCCTTGCACCGGCCCGACGCTCGGCGCCGTGCTGACCGCCGCCTCCAACGAGTCGACGGTCGGCCAAGGCGGCGTCCTGCTCGCCTTCTACGCGCTTGGGCTCGCCGTCCCCTTCGTTCTCAGCGCGCTCGCCTTCTCCCACGTCTCCGGCGTCTTCCGCTTCTTCCGCAACCACTACGCCGCGATCACGCTGATCTCAGGCGCGATCCTGATCGGGATGGGCTACCTGCTCTTCGCCGGCGAGCTCACCCGCCTCAACGCCGAGGCGCTGGATTTGATGGACGACCTCGGAATCAACATCTTCTCCGATCTGTGATCGGTCCTACATCTCGTCCGGGGCCTCGACCCCGAGCAGGTCGAGCGAGCGGGCGATGACGCGGCGGGTGAGCTCGCAGAGGGCGAGGCGGAGGTCCTCGTCGCCGCCCTCCTCGGCGGCTCCGATGACCTTGCAGTCGCGGTAGAAGGCCGAGAACGACTGCGCGACCTCGGTCACGTAGACGGCCATGCGGTGTGGCGCGCGGCGGTCGGCCGCGATTCGCACCTCCTCGGGCAGCTCGAGCAGCTTCTTGACGAGGTCGCGCGCGCTCGGGTGCAGCACCTCGCGGCTGACGGCAAGATCGCCCGCGACGGCCGCAGCCACCTGCCCCTCCGCCGCCCGGCGCAGGATGCTCGCGATCCGCGCATGGGCGTACTGCGCGTAGTAGACCGGGTTGTCCTGACTGCGCTGCCGCGCCAGGTCCAGGTCGAGGTCGAGCGCCGTGTCCGGGCTCCGCTGGACGAGGAACCAGCGCGTCGCGTCGACGCCGATGTCGTCGACCAGCTCGTCGAGCGTCACGAACTGCCCACCGCGCTTCGACATCTGCGCCCGCTGCCCGTCCTCGAGCAGGTTCACCAGCTGCATCGTCACCTGCTCCAACCGCTGCGGATCCCCGCCCAGCGCCTGCCATGCCGCCCGCATCCGACCGAGGTAGCCATGGTGGTCCGCGCCGAGGACATCGACGACATGGTCGTAGCCCCGCCCCCGCTTGTCCTCGTGGTAGGCGATGTCAGCCGCGAAGTACGTCTTCTCGCCGTTCGACCGCCGCAGCACCCGGTCCTTGTCGTCGCCGAACTCCGTGCTCCGCAGCCACGTCGCCCCCTCGCTCTCGTACACATGGCCCTGCTCGCGCAGCCGCTCGATCGCCGCCTCCACTGCGCCGCCCTCCTGCAGCTCCCGCTCGCTCGAGAAGCGGTCCATCTCCACCCGAAACCGCCTCAGCGTCGCCTCGACCCCCTCCAACATGATCGCCACGCCCCGCTTCGCCAGCTCCTCCACGTCCAGCTCCCCAGCGCCCTCGATCCCCGCAGCGACCTCCTTGACGTACTCGCCCTGATACCCGTCCTCCGGCGGCGCCTCACCCAACGCCCGCGCCCGGATCGACGCCCCAAACCGCTGCACCTGCCCGCCATAGTCGTTGACGTAGTACTCCCGATCCACCTCGCTCCCCGCCAGCTCCAAAACCCGCGCCAACGAATCCCCATAAGCCGCATGCCGCCCAGCCGCCACAGTGATCGGCCCCGTCGGATTCGCACTCACGAACTCCAGGTTCACCCGCTCCGGCGCCTCGACGACGCTCCGCCCGAACTCGTCGCCATCGCCCAGTGCCGCGGCAGCGGCCGACTTGAGCCAGTCATCGGCCATGAACAGGTTCAGGAACCCCGGCCCCGCCACCTCCACACGCTCGACGCCATCCCCGAGCGCCCCCTCCAACGCCTCCCCAAGCCGCTCCGCAATCGCCCGCGGCGGCTGCTTCAACGCCCCGGCCAACATCATCGCCGCATTCGTCGAGTAGTCCCCCAAATCCGCCTGCGGCGGCCGCTCCAACGTAGGCGCCTTCGCAGGCTCCCCACCCAGCGACTCCGCAGCCGCGATCACAGCCTCGCTCAGATCCTTGACAGGGTCCGTCATAAGGCTCGGCACCCTAGACGTTTGCCTCCGCGGGTGGCGACGATTTTGCGTTTGGGCGCGCAGCTTGCGAGCACCCAAACCAAAATCGGAGACAGGCCCCGCGGGCAGCCCCCGCCCAGACCCACGCCGCGCCCGCCCCAGCCCTAACTCAGTAGTGATACGGCTCCCCAGCCAAAATCTTGTGCCCCCGATACAGCTGCTCCAACAGCACCACCCGCGCCAACTGATGCGGCAGCGTCATCTCACCCAACGACAACCGCATATCCACCTCGTCCAGGTCCAACCCCCGCGGCCCCCCGATCACGAAGCACAGGTTCATCCCCGACTGCCGCCGCTCCTCCAAGAACCGGCTGAACCCCTCGGAGTCGTACGACCGCCCGCCCGCCGCCAGCAGCACCTTGAACGACCGGTCCGGGATCCGCCGCGACACGTCGTCGTCGGCGCGGACCTCGATCAGCTCCAGCCGGGCATGCCCGGCGAGCAGCTTCTTGTAGTGCTGGACGTCGTCGACGTACGGCGGGCGCAGCCGCCCGACCGCCAGCACGAGGATCCTCATCGAGCCTTCACCGGGCTGCGATACTACGGCCATGCCCGAGCCCGACGGAGAGCGCCACTTCGACATCCACGCCGACCCGGAGGTGATGGCTGGCCATTACGCGAACTTCGCGAACGTCAGCCACTCGGACTACGAGTTCACGATCACGTTCGCGCGCGTCGACCACGAGATCGAGGAGGATTCGGTCCCGGGCGTGGTGGTCTCGCGGATCAACCTCTCGCCGCGCTTCATGCGCGAGCTGATCGACGCGATGGAGGACAACTTCTCCAAGTGGCACACCCGGGAGGGCATCAAGAACCTTCCGGAGGCGCCGGACCGGTAGCCGTCCCACCGAGCTGAAGGCAACGCCCCGCCTCCGTCGAATGGTGCCGGGGTGCTGACGCCCGCCGACATCCAGCTCGAGCTGACGCAGGAGTTCCTCGGCAGCCCGGGCCAGCGGGCGGGGTTCCTCGTACTGGCGGGGCTGCTCGGCGGCTTCCTGTTCATCCGCACCAGCGCACGGCTGATCCGGATGCAGGTGAGCTGGTGGCCGGGCAACGTCGAGACGTCGAGTGGGCTGCACATCCACCACCTGGTGTGGGGGATCGTGACGATCATGGCCTCGGGCTTCCTGATGTTCTCGTTTCAGCCCGACAGCCCGTGGATGGAGATCCTTGCCGTGGCGTTCGGGATCGGTTGCGGCCTGACGCTCGACGAGTTCGCCCTCTGGCTGCATCTCGAGGACGTGTACTGGACCGCCGAGGGTCGCTCGTCGGTCGATGCGGTGATCGTCGCGTCGCTGATCGGGGGGATGTTGGTTCTCGGTGCGGCGCCGTTCGACAGCAACGAGCAGGGGTCCGTGCTGGCGATTGGGCTCACGATCGCCGTCAACATGGCCTTCGTCGTGATCGTGGTGGCGAAGGGCAAGCTGCTGACGGCGGTGCTCGGTGCGTTCGTCCCTCTGATGGCGCTGATCGGCGCGATCCGCCTCGCCAAGCCGAATTCGCGCTGGGCGAAGCGCCGCTACGCGCCCGGTGGCCGCAAGCTGCGGCGTGCGACCGAGCGCAACAGGTGGGTGGAGGGGGTTCAGGACCGCATCTTCAATGCGATCGGCGGCCGGCCGTCTGATGGCGCGAACAGCGGCCCCGGATCGTAGTCTTCGCACTGGCCCTCCATGCAGTCCGAGCTCGCACCGACATCCCCCCGTCGCCGAACGCCGCTGACGGCGGTCCTCGCGCTGACGCTCGCGGTCCTGGCGCTGCTGCCCGCGGCCGCCGCGGCGTCGCCGACTCAGCTGTCGATCATCCAGGACGACGCGACGTTCGTATACGGCAGCGGCCGCGATCCCGATGCCGCGGTCGCGGAGGCGAAGATGCTCGGAGCCGACGCGATCCGGGTCTTCGTCAGCTGGCACTCGGTCGCCCCGAACCAGGACTCGCGCGAGCGCCCACCGGGCTTCGACGCACGCGATCCCGACTCGCCGGGCTATCGCTGGGGTATGTACGACGCCCTCGTCGAGCGGGCGCGGCGCAACGGGCTGAAGCTCTTCGTGGCGCTGTCGCCCTCGATCCCCTACTGGGCCTCTGAGCAGCCGTCGCGCTGCCCGCACCGGATCGGCGGCTACTCGCACCTGACGATGTCGTGCATGTGGAAGCCGTCGCCGGCGCTGTTCGCGCAGTTCGTCGAGGCGGCGGTGAAGCGCTACGGGACCCGGGCGGAGGGCCCCTTCGGCGGGCAGGTCGCGCTCTGGTCGCTCTGGAACGAGCCAAACCTCGAGCACTACATCTGGCCGCAGCTGAAGCGGACCCGGCACGGGATCGTCGATCTGGCCGCGGTGCGCTACCGCGAGCTGTGGCTGGCGGGCTGGAAGGCGATCGCCAGGCACGATCCGCCCAGCCGCAACAAGGTGCTGTTCGGCGAGACGGCGGCGATCAGCTCGCCGATGGACACGCTCTATGCGGCGCTCTGCCTCGACGAGCAGGGCGACCCGTTCAAGGGCCGGCTGCGCGCGCTGCACGGCTGCAAGAAGGTGAAGCGGCTGCCGATCGCCGGCCTGGCGCTGCACCCGTACAACAACTTCGCGATCGGCTCGGTCTTCACGCGCAGCTTCACGAAGGACTCGCTGCCGATGGCCTACATGTCGCGCGCCCACAAGCTGCTCGACCGCGCCGCCCGCTTCCGCCGTATACCGCCCCGCCGCGGGATCTACGTGACCGAGTTCGGCTTCCAGTCGAGCCCGCCGAACCCGTTCGGCGACGCGCTCTCGCTCACCCGTCACGCGGCGGCGATCAACGAGGCCGATCGGCTCTTCTACGGCGATCGGCGCGTCCGGTCGATAGCCCAGTACGAGCTGTTCGACGTCGGCAACCCGGGTGAGTTCAACACCGGACTGCGCTTCGCCGACGGGGAGCGCAAGCCGGCATTCGAGGCGTATCGGATGCCGCTGGTGGTCACTCGCCTCGACGCGAACCGGGTCGAGGTCTGGGGGCAGGTGCGTCCTGCGAGCGGCCGTACGCAGGCGGTGATCGAGATCGCCGGCACCGGTTCGGTGGTCCGCCGCCAGAGGACCAACGCGAGCGGCTACTACCGCTTCGTCCTGCGTCGCGCGGGCGCCGCCCGCCTGCGCTACCGCGCGACTTGGGCCGCTCCCGATGGTGAGACGCTGCAGAGCCGCGTCGCCGCCCCCGGACGGCCGATCAAGTACCGCGAGTGAAGCAGCGCTCGGTCTGGCTCGAGGCCGGGGCGGTGATGGCGGTGGCGCTGCCGCTGCTGCTCCTGATGGACGCTTACGTGCGCGACTCGCCGACGCCGCGCAACGACGAGCTGATCTACGAGCTGATGGCTCAGGCGCCGTTCGACCCGCACACGTTCCCGTTCGCCCATCGCGTCGCGGTGCCCACGCTGGTCCACCTGCTGCCGTTCAGTCACACGTTCTCCTTCAGCCTGCTGGCGTGGCTGTCGACAGCCGCGGTTGGCGGCCTCGCCTACGTCCTGATGCGCCGCTTCGCGATCGCCAAGCCGCTTGCTGCGGGGCTGGCGATCGGCCTCGCGCTGTCGCCGACGCTGTTTGTCGCGTCGCTGCGCGAGGGCCGCAACGTGGATCCTGAGTCGGTGCTGATCATGTTCGCGGGCGCGCTGGCGATCGTCGACCGGCGTCCGGCGATCTTCGGCGCGATCGTCCTGGTCGGCTGCTTCGTGCGCGAGGCGGCGCTGTTCCTGGTCCCGTTCGCCTATGCAGTCTGGGCCGAGCGGCTCTGGGACCCGCGCGCGGCGCGCCAGACCTTGCTCGCGGCAGGCCCGGCGGTAGCGGCCTACGCTGCTCTGAGGCTGTCGGTCCCCTCGCTGCATCGCGAGCGCGTCCTTGGCTACGACTCGCTGCTCGGCGGCCGCCTGGAGGTGCTGCGCAAGGCGGCCGAGCAGCCGCTGACGATCCTCCGCCGCATCGGGCTCGCCTTCGGCGCGCTCTGGCTGGCCGCGCCGTTCGCCCTGCGCGACATGCGGTTCGCGCGCCGCGGCCTGGTGCTGCTCGCGGCCTGCTGCGTCAGCATGCTGTTCGCGCTCGACTGGGGCCGGATCGTCTTCCTCGCCGCGCCGGTGATCGTCGTCGCCGCCGCGTGGGTTCTGAACACGCGGCCGCGGCTCGCGATCGCCGCCGTCGCCGCGCTGCTCGCGATGGACGCCGGCTACGCGATCTACATGGAGGACTTCGGCGGCGCCGACAACATCACCGACCCGGCGCCGACCCGCTACCCGACGGTCTGAGGCCTACGGCGCCACGCTGGGCGGATTCCGGCGGTGCTTTCGCCGGGATTCGCCCAGCGTCCTCGGTCAGGGGACGACTCGGACGACGATCGGCCCGAACGGGGTGATCGGACCGGGTCCAGCGCGCACGCCTCCCGGCAGGCGTGCGTCCTCGACGACCGCGAGCGGCCGTGGGCACGTCGAGGGCGCGCACGTCGGCTCGTCGTTGCCGAGCCCGAAGGGACGGTCGAGGCGCACGCGGACGCCGTCGGCGGCACGTCGCCGCGAAGTGGCGTCGCCGTCCGCGGTGGCGACGGCGGACGCGTCGCC
>DATABV010000203.1:0-2035 GCA_036259395.1 Thermoleophilaceae bacterium
TGTCGCTCAACCTCTCCGACGACGCGGCCGACCTGCTGGTCGAGAAGGGCTGGGACCCGTCGATGGGTGCCCGGCCGCTGCGCCGCGCGATCCAGCGCTACATCGAGGACCCGCTCGCCGACGAGGTGCTGGCCCAGAACCTCGATCCGGGATCGACGGTCGAGGTCGAGAAGGCACCCGACGACGACGAGCGCGACGTCAAGATCACGATCGCCAAGCCGGCGCGCAAGCGCGAGGCGGTCGGTGTGGGCGCCAAGGGCGGCGACGACGAGAACCCCGAGCTCGAGGGCGGCGACTCCGCCTCCGATAGCGGTGACCTGCCAGACGAGCCCGAGGTCCTCCCCGACGTCCCGGACGCCCCGCCAGACAAGCAATAGCCTGCGTCTGGCGGCGTCATCGGCCTCTCGCGTGCTGGCGCACGCCACGAGGCCTGCTTCCTTGCCAGACTTGGCTCTTGCTCGTCTGGTCCGCCATTCCGCACTGGAAAGCCTTTTCTGCCGCATTCCCGTACAATCGTTCAGATGCCGTACGCCGGGGATGACGTTTCAGAGCTAGAGGCTAGGCAGGAACCTCGGCTAGTTCGCGCACTGGAGATGATCGCGCCCGGAACGGCGGTGCGCGAGGGCATCGACAGCATCGTCCAGGCGCGTACGGGCGCGCTGATCTGCATCGGCGACAGCGACGAGCTCGCATTCCTCTACTCGGGCGGCCTCAAGCTCGAGGTCGACTACACCCCGGCGCTGCTGTTCCAGCTCGCCAAGATGGACGGCGCGATCATCCTGTCGTCGTCGGGGACGAAGATCCACTGGGCGAACGTCCAGCTGATGCCGGACCCGACGATCCTGTCGCTGGAGACCGGCACGCGCCACCGCACCGCCGAGCGCGTCTCGAAGCAGACCGATGCGCTGGTGATCGCGATCTCCCAGGCGCGCAGCGTCGTCTCGCTCTACCTCGACGGCGCGAAGTACATCCTCGAGGACATCCCGGTCGTGCTCGCCAAGGCCAACCAGGCGCTCGCGACGCTCGACAAGTACCGCAGCCGGCTCGACCAGGTCTCGACGCGGCTGACCGCGCTCGAGTTCGAGGGCGGCGTGACGCTGCACGACGTGCTCACCGTGCTCCAGCGCTCTGAGCTGGTGACGCGGATGGCGGTCGAGATCGAGCGCTACATCGTCGAGCTGGGCGCCGAGGGACGGCTGATCGAGATGCAGCTCGAGGAGACGATGGTCGGCGTCGCGTCGGAGAAGTCGGCGCTGCTGCACGACTACATCGCCGAGCCGAGCGACGAGAGCTTCGCCAGCGTGCTCGACCAGCTGGCGCGGATGCTGCATCAGGACCTGCTCGACTTCGGCATGCTGGCCGAGCTGCTCGGCTACGACCGCAAGCTGAACACGCTCGACCATCCGGTGTCGCCGCGCGGCCACCGCGTGCTCGGCCGGATACCGCGGCTGCCGAAGCTCGTCGTCCAGGGGATCGTCAGCGAGTTCGGCGGCCTGGACGAGATCCTGGCCGCCGGCGACGGCGACCTGGAGGCGGTCGAGGGGGTGGGCGACGTGAGGGCGAAGGACATCCGCGAGGGCCTGCGTCGCCTACAGGAGATCAACCTCGTGGACCGCTACCTGCAAACGTGACCAAGGAGCCCTGGCGGCTTTGCGCCGGGCTCGTATTCGACTAGGAGGCCCGTCATTTCCGAGACGATTGAGCAAGAGATCGTGGACCTCGAGATCACCCGCGAGATGCCCCATATCGAGTACGAGATCGGGGACAACGTGGTGTACCCGCATCACGGGGCAGGCAAGGTCCTCAAGAAGGAGCAGAAGACGGTGCTCGGCGAGCAGCGCGAGTACCTGACGATCAAGATCCTTCACAACGACATGACGGTGATGGTCCCGTGCGAGAACGCGGGCAAGGCCGGCCTGCGCCGCGTGATCGGCGAGGAGGCGGTCGCCAAGGTGCTCTCGGTGCTGCGCGACGACGTCAGCGAGATGCCGAAGAACTGGAACCGCCGCTTCAAGCACAACCGCGAGAAGATCAA
>DATABV010000204.1:0-2996 GCA_036259395.1 Thermoleophilaceae bacterium
GTTGATCGAGGGGATGGACGCGACGCAGGTGGGCGAGCTCGCCCACCGCGAGCGCGTGCTCCTGCAAGAGCTCGCGTCCGACGACGCCTCGCTCGAGCAGGTGTTCTTTAGCCTGACCGAGGAAGTGGAGGCGGCATGACCACGCTGATCAGAGGTGAGCTGATCAAGGCCATCACGACACGCACGATCTTCGCCTACGCGGCGATGGCCGTCGTCCTGGCGGTCGGGCAGGTCCTCGCGTCGCTCCTGCCCGGCTGGGGAGACCTGATGTCGCAGGACGACAAGAAGGAGGCGCTCGGCGGCCTGCCGTTGCTCGTGCTGCTGCTCGCGATCGTCGGCGCCGCCGGCGAGTACCGCCACCGGACTGCCGCACCGGCGGCGCTCGTCGCGGGCCGCGACGCCGGGCGGCTGCTCGTCGCGCGCGCGGGCGCCTACGCCGTGGCGGGCGCCGCGGTCGCCGCGCTGGCCACGGTGATCACCCTGGCGGTCGGGCTGCCGCTGCTGGCCGACCGGCCCGGCCCGGTGGTGAGCGCGGGCGACGTCGCGCTGATTGCCGGCGGGAGCCTCGTCGCGGCGGCGCTGTTGGCGGTCTTCGGCGTCGCACTCGGCGCGCTCGTGCGCAACCAGGTCGCCGCCGTCACCGGGACGCTGATCGTGATCTTCGTCGTGCTGCCGCTCGTGCAGGCGCTCAGCGGCACGATCCTCGACGTCACGCCGTTCGGCGCCGCGCAGGGCGTCGCCGGAGCCGGACTGACGACGCTGTCGACGGGCGCGGCGGCCGTGGTGCTCGTCAGCTGGACGCTGGTGGCGCTGGTCGCGGCGGTCGTCGGGGAGAGGCGGCGCGACATCGCATGACCGCGGCCCGCGAGCCGTCGCAGGACGCGCGTCGGCCGCTCGGCCGGCGCGCGTGGGCGTTCGACGCTGCAGTGGCGCTCGCCGCGGCGGCGGTCGAGCTGGGATGGGTGTTGGGCTACGACCGTTCCCCGCCCCCGGTGGCGGTCGGGCTGGCGTTCCTGGCCGGGGCGGTCCTCGTCTGGCGTCGCCGGCAGCCGCTCGTGATCCTCGGTGTATCGCTCGCCGCCGTGTTGGGCGTGACGATCGCGGGCGCGTCCCCGTCGGGGTTCGCGCCGCTGGTCGCGCTCTACACGGTGGCCGCCATGTGCGAGCGGCGCAGCTCGCTCGCCGGCCTCGCGCTCACGGCCCCGATCACGCTCGTCGCGAGCGTCGCCGGTCCCGCGGACGAGCAACTCGTCGACCCGATCGCCGCGGTGCTGTGCTCGGGCGCGGCGTGGGGGCTGGGCGTCTATGTCGAGACGCGGCGGGAGTTTCGGCGCGAGCTGGATCGCCGGGCGGCGCTGCTCGAGCGCGAGCGCGATCAGCTGGCCCGGATTGGCGTGCACGAGGAGCGCGCGTCTATCGCCCGCGAGCTGCACGACATCGTCGCGCACTCGGTCAGCGTGATGCTGGTCGGCGTGCGCGGCGCGCGCGATGTACTGCGCAGCGATCCCGACATCGCGGACGCGACGCTCGGGAAGGTCGAGACGAGCGCCGAGCAGAGCCTCGCCGAGCTGAGACGGATCCTCGCGCTGCTGCGCGAGCCGTCGGACGGCGCGGAGTCGCGCCCGCAGCCGTCGCTCGCGCAGCTCGACGAGCTCGTCGCCGAGTATCGCGACGCGGGTCTCCCGGTGGCGCTGGAACGGATCGGCACGCAGCGATCGCTGCCGGGCGGCTTCGAGCTCTCGGTCTACCGCATCGTCCAAGAGGCGCTGACGAACGTTCTCAAGCACGCGCACCCCAAGCGGGTCGTCGTGACGCTGGCCTTCCGCGATTCGCGCCTCGACCTCGAGGTCATCGACGACGGCTCGCCGCAACGCCAGCATGCCGTCGTGCCCGGCCACGGGCTGGTCGGCATGCGCGAGCGGGTCGCGCTGCTCGGCGGCGAGCTCGAAGCAGGCCGCCGCGCGGGCGGCGGCTTTCGCGTCGCGGCGCGGCTTCCGGTCGGAGGTGACGCGTGAGCATCCGCGTGCTGATCGTCGACGACCAAGAGCTCGTGCGCACCGGCTTCCGACTGTTCCTCGACACGCAGCCCGGGCTCGAGGTCGTCGGCGAGGCTGCCGACGGCCGGGAGGCGATCGACCGCGTGCGCCAGCTGCGACCCGACGTCGTCCTGATGGACATCCGCATGCCCAACATGGATGGAGTCGAGGCGACAGCGAAGCTGACGAGCGGCGCAATCGAGCCGGCGCCCCGAGTGCTCGTGCTCACGACATTCGACCTCGACGAATACGTCTTCGGCGCGCTGCGAGCGGGCGCCGCTGGCTTCCTGCTCAAGGACGCGTCGCGCGAGCGGCTGGTGGAGGCGATCCGCGTCGTGCACGACGGCGAGGCGCTGCTGTCACCGTCGATCACGCGCCGGCTGATTGAGGACTTCGCCGCCCGCACCGACCCGATCGCGCCACCCGAGGCAGTGCTCGCCGAGCTCACGCCGCGCGAGCGCGAGGTGCTCGTGCTCGTCGCCCACGGCCTCTCAAACACCGAGATCGCGGCCCGGCTCGTCGTCACCGAGGCGACGGTCAAGAGCCACGTGGGTTCCATCCTCCTCAAGCTCGGACTGCGCGACCGCGTCCGAGCCGTCGTGTTCGCGTACGAGCACGGCATCGTGGTCGCGGGCGAGACCGACTAGACACGCGTCGGGCGCTGCCGCACGCCTCGGCGAGCACCTCCCCCCTCTCGGCGATCTCAAGCGCGAACGCAGCCCGGCGATGTCGCACCCATGCCGCGAGCGCATGTCGTGCTTGTCACTCTCGCGCGTGGTGGCGAGAGCACACCGCGCGCTCTCCCGCGCGCTCGCTTTTCGCCTTGATGCGGTCGTCTTAACATGGCGCTGCCGACGCTCGTAACGGACGACCGGCAGAAGCGCTACGCGAGCCGCCGGATCGCACGTGGCGCATAGGCAAGACCTAGGCAGGGCATGAGGCGCCGAACGGATGGAGGCC